>CANHNT010000017.1 GCA_947461985.1 Bacteroidota bacterium
ATCAATGAATTGGCATTGAAAGGGAAACACAATCAATATAACTCAATGGCAGCTGGAATTTCAGCTCGTGTTGCAGAAATTAGAGATAGTAATATTCGAGAAAGTTTACGCAAATTTACGGCCATCGAACATCGTATGGAAAGTGTTGCCAGCATAAGAGGAATAGAATTTATTAATGATAGTAAAGCAACGAATTTAAATAGTGTTTGGTATGCGTTGGAAAGTATGAATAAACCTACTGTTTTAATTTTAGGTGGCGTAGACAAAGGAAATGACTACAGTGAAATATTTGAATTGGTAGCTGAAAAAGTGAAAGCAATCATTTGCCTTGGGTTAGATAATGTAGCAATTAAAGAAGCCTTCGAATCAATTGTGCCAATCATTGAAACCAATAACACAAATGATGCAGTAAGAGAGGCGTATGAACATGCTACCACTGGCGATTGCGTATTGCTTTCTCCTGCTTGTGCTAGTTTTGATTTGTTTAAAAATTATGAAGACAGAGGGGAGCAATTTAAAGAAGCAGTGAGAGCACTTTAGAAAAAGGACAACAATTAAAAATTAGACAAAATGGCAATGCAACAATTACTAAATAAAACGAAAGGCGACAGAATTATCTGGGGAGTTGTCATTGTACTTTCGTTAGTGAGTATTATGGCTGTTTATAGTTCTACTGGTTCACTCGCTTATCGATTAAATAAAGGGCACACCGAAATTTATTTAATTAAACAAATAGGAACCTTGTTAGCAGGCATGGGCATTATTTATTTATCTCATAAATTAAAATATACAGTTTATTCTAAAATTGCAATCATTTTGTTTGCAATCAGTATTCCCTTATTGTTTTATACATTGGCTTTTGGAACTACTTTAAACGAAGGTTCAAGATGGATTCGGGTTCCTGTTGTTGGTGTAACTTTTCAAACATCTGATTTAGCAAAGCTAGGACTGTTTATGTTTTTAGCTCGGCAGCTTTCAAAAATTCAAAATGATTTAGATAATTTAAAAAGAGTAGCAATCAATATTTTTCTTCCAGTTATTGTAATTTGTGGATTAATAGCATTGGCAAATTTATCTACAGCATTAATGATCGCTTTTTCATGCGGTGTGTTATTTTTTATTGGAAGAATTCGGTTTAAGCATTTATTAATTTTAGGTGTAGCCGGTATTATATTATTTGCTGCAATATTTACATTTTCAAAAATAACTGGTATAGGACGAGCTGAAACGTGGGAAGCTCGTATCAAAAATTTCTCTTCAGATAAAAAAGATGATGTGCCATTTCAAGTGCAACAAGCAAAAATTGCTATTGCACAAGGCATGCTTTTTGGCAAAGGAGCTGGTAATAGTTCGCAACGAAATTTTTTACCACACCCTTATTCCGATATGATTTACCCAATTATTATAGAAGAGTATGGTTTAGTAGGAGGCTTTGGATTGTTGTTTTTATACTTGCTTTTTTTATGGCGCAGTATTTTAATTTTCCGTAGATGCCCTTTTGCATTTGGTGCTTTTTTAGCTGTTGGATTAAGTTTTACATTGGTTTTTCAAGCGTTCTTAAATATGGGTGTAGCTGTTAATCTATTGCCCGTAACAGGATTGACATTGCCTTTAGTGAGTATGGGAGGTTCCTCTATTTGGTTTACTTGTTTTACCATTGGAATCATTTTAAGTGTTAGCAAATTTGTGGAAGAGGCAGAGCCTAATGAAGAAATTATCAATGAAAATATAGAAACAGAACAAGAATAAAAATGAGTCAATTAAAATTCATAATAGCAGGTGGCGGCACGGGAGGACATATCTTTCCGGCAATTGCAATTGCAAATGCATTGAAGCGTTTGCAACCTGATTGTGCTATTTTATTTGTGGGTGCCAAAGGCAAAATGGAAATGGAAAAAGTGCCTCAAGCTGGGTATGAAATTATTGGATTAGATATTGCTGGTTTTAATCGGAGTTCGTTATTGAAAAATATTTCGTTGCCTTTCAAATTGGTAAAAAGCTTTTTGGATGCTAAAAAAATCATCAATGATTTTAAACCAAATGCAGTGGTAGGAGTAGGTGGTTATGCAAGTTTTCCTGTGTTGTACATGGCACAATCGGCAGGCATTCCTACATTAATTCAAGAACAAAATTCATTTGCAGGAAAGAGCAATAAAATATTAGGAAAAAAAGCAAAAGCTGTTTGTGTAGCGTACGACAATATGGAACAATTTTTCCCTAAAAATGTAATCTTTAAAACGGGAAATCCTGTTCGTGCAAATATTACTACAAGCAATATCAGTCGCACACAAGGCATTGAGTTTTTTAAATTAGATGCTACTAAAAAAATAGTATTTGCTTTTGGTGGAAGTTTGGGTGCCAGAAGTATTAATGAAACATTGATGAACGAATTTAAAAATATCATTACCGATCATGCACAAATTATTTGGCAAACAGGTACACCATCCTTTGAAAAAGCAAAAGAAGCTGTAAAAGGGTATGAAAGTCAAGTAAAAGTATTTGAATTTATTAAAGAAATGGATTATGCTTATGCAGCTGCTGATGTAATGATATCAAGGGCAGGAGCTTCTTCGATTGCTGAATTGGCAATCGTTGGAAAACCAGTGGTGTTTGTGCCATTTCCTTTTGCAAGTGAAGATCATCAAACACATAATGCCATGGCTTTGGTTGAAAAAAATGCCGCATTAATTGTAAAAGACAGCGACGTAAAAACAGCATTATTACTAAAAATAAAATTATTGATGAATGATAATAAACAGTGTTCATCCATCAGTGAAAATTTAAAACCACTTGCAATAAGAGATGCAGATACTCAAATTGCTACTAAACTTTTAGAAATAATAAAATGAATTTAAATAATATAAAGAGTGTTTATTTTGTAGGTATCGGTGGAATCGGTATGAGTGCCTTGGCTCGTTTCTTTAAAGAAAGAAATTGCAGCGTTAGTGGCTACGACAAAACCAATACCCCTTTAACCGAAAAGTTAATGCAAGAAGGAATAGGTATTCATTTTTTAGAAGATTTGAATTTGATTGATAAAAATGTTGATTTAGTGGTTTACACACCAGCTATTCCAAAACAACAATTGGAGTTAGTTTGGTATCAAGAAAATAATTATAAAGTGGTAAAACGCAGTGATGTGTTGCAATATATTTCGGATGAAATGCAAGCGGTTTGTGTGGCAGGTACGCATGGCAAAACAACTATTTCTACATTAATTTCTCATATTCTTCGACATACAGAATATGGTTGCAATGCTTTCTTAGGAGGTATTTCGAGTAATTATGGAGTAAATTATTGGAGCAGTTCAAACAGTTGTGCTGTTATAGAGGCTGATGAATATGATCGAAGTTTTTTAAAATTACATCCTCACATCGCAGTTGTAACAGCTATGGATGCCGACCATTTAGATATTTATGGAACAGTAGAAGAAATGGAGCGTTGCTATATCGAATTTGTATCTCAAGTAAAAGATACGGTGGTTTATAAGCATGGATTAAAACACAGTTCATTGTTTAAAGCACCCAAAAAAGTTTCGTATAGTTTGCAAAATGATGCAGCTACTTTTTATGCAACAGATATTAAAATGAAGAATGGTTCTTACACCTTTACATTCAATAAAGAAGGAAATGTGTTGGCAGAAATTTCATTAAATATTGGTGGAATGCACAATGTAGAAAATTGCATAGCAGCATTGGCAGTTTGTGATTTGATGAAAGTGGATATGAAAAAAGTTGAATTGGCAATTGCTGATTTTAAAGGAGTAAAACGTCGCTTTGAGTATATTGTAAAAAATGAAAAATGCGTTTATATCGATGACTATGCGCATCACCCTGAAGAATTAAGAATGTTATTGAGCAGTGCTAAAGCATTGTTCCCAAATAAAAAAGTCAGTGTAGTTTTTCAACCACATTTGTTTACCCGGACGCGTGATTTTGTAGATGGTTTTGCCGAAAGTTTAGACATTGCAGACGAAGTGATTTTGTTAGATATTTATCCTGCAAGAGAATTGCCTATTGAAGGAGTAACGAGTGAAATTATTTTGAATAAAATGGGAATTCAAAACAAACACATTTTAAGTAAAGAAGGCATAATGCAATGGGTGGAAGCATCCTCGTTTGAAGTATTGGTAACAGCTGGTGCTGGTGATATTGATACGCTTATTCATCCGATTAAAGCCATTTTAGAAAATAAATAATTATGACGGATAGAGCTAAAAAAATAGTACGCAACGTTTTCTTTTTATTATCGATACCGATAATAATAGGAGCATATGTGTATGCTCAAAACAGTTCTAAAGAAGAATTCTGTAAAGGATTAATTGTTACTATTGAAAATCCTGAAATTAATTTTGTAACGAAAGATGACGTAATTAATATAATTGAAGATTTAGGAATTCGTCCAGAAAAAACATTAATAAATACGGTCAATTGCCAAGCCGTAGAAAAAAAGATAGAAAGTAATCAATGGGTAAAGTCGGCAGAATTATTTGTTTCATCTAATAATTTCATCAATGTAAAAGTTCAACAAAAAATACCGGTAGTTCGCATACAACAAAAAGACAGCACCGATTATGCATATTATTTAGATGAATATGCCAATCCAATTTCTTTAAACAAGCAATTTACACCTCGGGTTTCGGTGGTAACAACAGATCGGTTAGCATATACCAAAACCGATTTAAAATTGAAATCGGCTTTAGTTCAATTGGCACAATTTATTGATAAAGATACCTTTTGGAATGTAGCAATCGCACAAATTGATATCAATGCAAAAAATCAAATATTGTTAGTGCCAATGATGGGTACACAAACAATTATTTTGGGAACCACTGATGATTTAGAAAATAAAATGGCTTGTTTATTTACCTTCTATCAACAAGGTATGAATACTATAAAATGGACTTTATATGACGAAATAGATTTGCGTTTTAAAGGACAAATAGTTTGTAGAAATACTCGAGGACAAATTCTAGCAGAAGATCCTTATGCTAAAGAAATTCCTAAAGCCAAACAAGATGCACAAAAAGAAATTTCAACTTTAAAGGAAGTTGCTGCTAAAAAAGAATCGCCAAAAGCAAAAGTAGAAAAAGAAAAAACAGAGAGTAAAAAAACGGCCGCTAAAAAAGTACCTATAGTAACGGAAATAAAGATGGTTACGCAAGATTCAAAAAATAAGCCGGGCCCTTCTAATCCTCTTAACCCTAAACAAATAAACTAAAAACTTTAAAATAGATATTATGCAAAAAGAAAATCCTGTAATCGTTGGTCTAGACATTGGTACCACAAAAATTGCATGCATCGCTGGTCGTAAAAATAAATTCGGAAAACTAGAAATTTTAGGTTTCGGAAAATCGGACAGCAGTGGTGTTACGCATGGAATGGTCTTAAATATTGAAGACTGTATTAAGTCTATACATGTTGCATTAGATATGTGCATGGCAAGTAATCCTAACTTAACCATTAAAGAAGTTTATGTAGGCATTGCAGGTCACCATATTAAAAGTATTCAAACCCATGGCGATAGAGTATTAGCGAATATTGAAGAAGAAATTCGTAAAGAAGATATTGATAGTTTATTGAAAGATCAATACAAAACCTTCCTTCCTTCTGGAGACCAAATTATTGATATTATTCCTCAAGATTTTACGGTAGATGCTTTATCTGGTTTTTCAATGCAAGATGTTATTGGTATGACTGGTATAAAAATCGGTGCTAATTTTCATATTGTCACAGGAGATAAAACGGCTATTAGAAATATACATCGTTGTGTAACTCGTGCCGATTTAAATACAAAAGATTTAGTATTGCAACCCTTAGCTTCAGCAGCTGCTGTTATGTGTGCTGAAGATTTTGAATCAGGTGTAGCAATAGTAGATATTGGTGGTGGAACAACAGATTTAGCTGTGTTTCATGATGGGATGTTGAAACATACAGCAGTCATTCCCATTGCTGGGGTCAATATCACTAATGATATTCGTCAAGGATTGGGTGTGTTGCGTTCTCAAGCTGAACAAATGAAAACACAGTTCGGTATGGCATTGGCAGAAGAAGCAAAATCAAATGCATTTATTACCATTCCTGGTTTAAAAGGGCAACAACCTAAAGAGCTTTCTGCTAAAAATTTAGCCCACATTATTCAATCTCGTATGGAGGAAATTTTGGAATATGTAACCTATCACTTAAAGCAATTAAATTTAATTGATAAATTACACGGAGGAATTATTCTTACCGGTGGTGGAAGTCAGTTAAAACATTTAATTCAATTAACAGAATATAAAACTGGTTTGTCAGCTCGTATTGGTTTTCCGAATGAGCATTTGGCTGCTGGTCATCATAAAGAGTTAATGATGCCTATGTATGCTACTTGTATAGGATTAATTTTGAGAGGGTATGATGATTTTGAAAGCAATCGTTTACGTTTTATTTCTTCAAATTCTGCTGATTCTTTAAATTCAGAAAACCCTGATAAAGTTGTGGATGGTCATTTTGTGGAAATGGCAAAAACATTTGAGCCAACCCCAGAAGATTTTTTACGAGAAGCATTTGGAGAGAGTGTCACCCAATTAGATGCACAACATTTTGCAGTTACGCCAGATGAAACAGTTTCATACGAATCGATGTCATCTAACTATGCTCAACCTAATATGTTTGACACAGTAGCTGAAACCCCTGAGCAATTTGAAGTATCACAAGAAGTAAAAGAAGAAAAAACAAAAGAACGTTCACAACTCATCGGAAATATTTTTGGATCAGTAAAAAATAAAGTTATTTATTGGTTTGAGAATATTGATGATCAAAAACTAGATTAATTTAAAATTAGATAGCCTACAAATTTTAAAATTCGCAAATCATAAAAAACAATTAAACATTTTTAAAACCCATAAATTCAAAAAAAATGATTCAATTTGAGCTTCCAAAAAACGAAAATTCTAACATCATCAAAGTGATTGGTGTTGGAGGTGGTGGCGGAAACGCTGTTAATTACATGTACAATTTAGGCATCGATGGTGTAGATTTTATTGTGTGTAATACCGACCAAAAAGCATTAAACAACAGTACAGTGCCAACAAAAATACAATTAGGGCCATCGCTTACACAAGGCTTAGGTGCTGGTGCTAATCCCGAAATTGGCCATAATGCAGGTATTGAAAGTATAAATGAAATCGAAAATTTATTAGTTAATAATACCAAAATGGTTTTTGTAACCGCTGGTATGGGTGGTGGAACCGGTACTGGGGCAGCGCCTATTGTGGCTAAAGCAGCAAAAGATTTAGGTATTTTAACGGTAGGAATTGTTACTACGCCATTTACCTACGAAGGGAAAAGACGTCAACGTCAAGCAGAAGAAGGAATTAATCAATTAAGAAATCATGTCGATACGATCTTGGTTATTTCAAACGATAAATTGCGTCAAAATTTTGGAAATATTCCTGCATCACAAGCATTTGTAAAAGCAGATGATATATTAGCAACGGCTACTAAATGTATTACCGATGTAATTAATTCACAAGGGCATATTGTGGTTGACTTTGCTGACGTTAGCACGGTTATGAAAAATGGAGGTTCGGCTATTTTAGGAAGTGCTATTGCTGCTGGTGAAAATCGTGCTTATGAGGCAGTAGAGAATGCGATTAATTCTCCTTTGTTAAATGATTATAATATTGCAGGGGCTAAATGGGTTTTGTTGAATATCAACTCAGCTCATGGTATTCATGAGCATACATTAGATGAGGTAGAAATGATACAAGCATTTGTACAAGATCAAGCAGGCGATGATTGCGATGTAATTTTTGGTACTGGTTTTGACGATAATTTAGGAGATAATATTAGTGTGACTATTATTGCAACTGGTTTTCAACACAACACTACTGAAAAAGCATATTCTGCTGAAGTAAAAAAACCGTTTTCAGAAAGAAATAAAGAAATTTATGTGTTAGGAGATACAAGCGAAACTCCTGTAGATGAAACCCCTAAAAGCGAAGAACCTACAGCAAGTATTATAGAAAATCCAGTAGCAATTATAGATGCAATGGCACCCACAATGCATATTATAGAAGAACCTGCTATCCCAAACATCATGTCGATAGGAATGGGATTTGCAAGAACAATGATGCGCCCAACGGCCCAAGCAATAATAAAATTAGACGTTGCAGAAGAACCTAAAGTGGTGTTTGAATTAACACCCATTTTAGAAGAAACGCAGCCAACTATAGAGGAGTCTTTGGTAGAATACAGTGCACCATCAATACAAGAAGAAACTATTGAAGAACCAATCATGCGCTACGAAGAAATTTCAACAACGCCTATTCAAATGGATGTGCACAACGAGTTAGAAAAAATGTTTTCGACAACAAAGCCTGATATATGCGTTGTAGAAAAAATAGAAACGCCTATTCAAGATGAATATGTAACCGTTAAAGGCATCACGCTAAACCGTCGAAAAGGAAGCCGTTTATTGAGCGAAACTGAACTCGAAGCTGAAGCCAATTTTGAATTGCAAAAACGTGCATTTGATGACCGTGCATCCAAACTTCGTTCAATGAGTTTTAATGTAAATAAAGCCGATATTGATAACGATGAAAGCAATACACCAGCTTATTTAAGAAGTGGCTTACAGTTAGAAAACCATCCAGCATCTAATGAAGAAGTCTATTCAAACATCAATATTTTAGATGGCATTCAAAACGGTTCACCTATTAGCAATCGCAACAGTTTTCTTAACGGTAAAGTACCTGACTAATATTTTTTTGTTTTAGTTTTTAGATTAAAAGGACAGCGAGAGTTGTCCTTTTTTTATTTCATTTTTAGAATAAGATTTATGCATCTAGTAATTATATTCGCAATAGCTGTATATAATCTTTTACAAACATACAATACGATAGTGCATATTTCTTTTGCTTATATGAAATAAATGATAAAGTGGGCAAATTTTTATAATGTTATTTATATTTGTCAACATTGTGTTTCTTTGTTATTGAATTGGATAAACGATACATAGCAGCAGTGCTTTATTTTTAAATATTATCTAAAATTCAGACATGTGAGGTGCACACCTTTATACATTTATTTATAAAAATTATTTTATAAATAAGAAACTAAAAAAAACAAAAAGAAAATGAATGTACAAATAGAACAAATTAGAAAAAGGATAGAGCCTTTAAGACAGCAAATTATTAATCACAAAGTATATTCAATTATAAGTGATATCGAAGATTTGAAAATTTTTATGCAATACCATGTTTATGCTGTTTGGGATTTCATGTCATTACTAAAAACACTTCAAAACAATTTAACATGTACTACTGTTCCTTGGTTTCCAAAAGGTACAGCCGAAACACGCCATTTAATAAATGAAATTGTAATTGGTGAAGAGTCAGATGTTGATCTGTTCGGAGTAAGAAAAAGTCATTTTGAATTATACCTTGATGCAATGAAACAATCTGGTGCAGATACCAGTCAAATAGAATTGTTTATCAAAAATTTAAAGAATACAAATGATTTAAAAGCTGCTTATGTAGCATCAAATTCCCCGATAGAAGCACGTAATTTCGTAGATTTTACATTCAATATTATCAATAGTAAAAAAGAATATTTACAATCGGCAATTTTCACCTTTGGAAGAGAAGACTTAATCCCTGAAATGTTTATTTCTATTGTTAATGATACAAATAAAAATTTTCCAGACTGCATTTCATTTTTTAAATATTATCTCGAAAGACATATTGAAGTTGATGGGGGTTCTCATAGTCACTTAGCATTGCAAATGACTTCGAATCTTTGTGGTTCAAACGAACAGTTTTGGCAGGAGGCTGAACAAGCTGTAATGGAATCTTTACAAAAACGAATTGAGCTTTGGGATGCCATTCATAATTGTATCGTTGAGAGAAGACTGCAAATACAGGCACAATAAAAAAGTAAGTATACCCTTCAATAGACACTCTTAATAATACTACGTTTCAAAAAACGGATACTTAGTTAAACAATCATTTTTAAATAGTATAGATTTAAAAAAAGATTAACGCATTTGGTCTCATTCCTTCTGGTCATGAATATTTTTATTTCTGAAATTGTAAAAGAAAATCATCGGCATAAAAAATTCTGTTTAAACAATTCCATTTTTTGCAAGTCAATGGTTATGAAGAAAGTACGGAGAACTGTTGATGCCTATCTTTTTTTTTCTTATCATTACAAAATATATTAAAACGGAGTTTATGAAGCGATATGTACACATAGCATTTGTGCTAACAATAGGTATAATAAGTAGTTGCAACGAAGCTAAAATGGCTGTTAAGCAAGGCGATTATAACAGAGCAACGCAATTGAGCACTTATAAAGTGCAACAAAGTAAAAAGAAATTTAAACAAATTGATTTGTTGGAAAAATCGTTTGCGATTGCCAATAAAAAAGATTTAGAAGATATTTCGTTTATGAAAAATCAAAATATCCCTGCCAACAATGAAAAAATATTTAATCTTTATCAACGCATCAGAAGCCGACAAGAAGCGATCAAACCAATGTTGCCAATTTATAATAAAATTCAACGTCGCAATGCCATTTTTAATTTTGTGGATGTAGACAATGAATTAATTAGCAGCAAGGAAGCAACGATGGATTATTTATATAAGAAAGGGGTATTGCTTTTAAACAAATACAATCGTTTTGATGCAAGAGAAGCGTATATGATTTTTAAAAAAGTAATTGCGTTGAATCCTGATTATAAAGAAGTGCAAAATTTGAAAGAGCAAGCTTATCGTGATGGGCAAAATTATGTATTTGTTAAAATGGTAAATGAGGCTAGGGTGCTATTGCCAGAAGATTTTGAAAATAAAGTATTGAGCATTACTACGGGCGATTTGCAAAATGAATGGACTACTTATGATACTCGAAGAAGAGAACATATTACATATTCGCACAGCATTATTATTCGTTTGCAAAATATTGATGTGAGTCCTGAAAAAGAGTTTCAACGGGAGTATATAGAGGAAAAAGACATTGAAGAAAGGGTATTGGCAAAAGATGCGAGCGATAAGGTTGTGAAAGATTCATTAGGTAACGATGTTTATAAAATGGTAACTAAGCACGTGAAATGTAAGGTAACTGAAGTGGAGCAAAATAAAGGAGCGATTGTGAGTGGTATGGTGGAATTTTATGATAAGGAAAGCAAACAAAAACTAAAATCTGTACCGGTGACCAGTACGATGTTGTGGCAAAATTTTGCGGCTAAAGCCAATGGAGATGAACGTGCTTTGAATGTAGAAACAAAACGCCGATTGGGAAATAGACCACAAAAATTTCCAAATGATTTCACTATTTTAGATGGTGCAAGTGAAAATTTAAAACCTAAAGTGAAAGATATTATTTATCAATATTTTTTGTTGGTTCAATAACATTGCTTACTTCAAATCAACATTCGTTGTTTGGTTAGATTTGATTTTAAAATCGATTATTTTTTTGCCCACTAATGGTAATTTAGGATCTATAGGAAATATGGCTTTATAAACTCCCGGTTGCATCGAAAATTTTTGGGCAGCTAAATCGCCTTTAATATCCATAGTTAAAAAAGTCGCAAACTGATCTCCTAAAACACATTGCAATTCTATTCTTCCTGCACGATTGGTGTTGGTAATTTGTATCGTTCCGGGTTCATCAATATATAAAAGATATTCTTTAAAAAATTCAATTTCAAAACTTCGTTTAAAGGTTGGAATGGTATTTATTTCTACATAATAAGTACCAGGATCATATTTTAAAATTTCATCACAATTTTGTTGTATCATAGCGCCAGCAGGGAAACGTCTTTTTACATTGGCTACATATTCAACTGGTCTTTTTAAGTTGGCACCATACACAAAATGCAGGGTACCTTCTTCAAGTTCCAAAATAATTTTGTTAAGCATTTTTTCTTTTACAGGAAAATTGTACACTCTAGCAACATTGTATTCTTTGATATATACATCATATATTCCTGCATTGAAAGGCAAAATTTCGGGCTCTCCATTAATGATTTGTCGGGAAAAAGAAGTGATGGGTTGTTTTGTTTTGGAATCTACAATTTCAATTAAAGGTTTCGCTTTTTGATAAAATTTTCCATCAGGTCCCACTAAAAAAACTTGAATTTTTGTGGCATCACTTTCTTTAGTTTCCACTTTAAATTTCATTTCGCCATTGTTCGGTTTGGGCTTTGTAATGGTATCTTTTTTAGCAACGGTTTTTGGCTCTGCAACCATAAAACGGAGTGTGGCCTTACCTTTCATGTTGCGTAATTTTTCATTTGGCAATCGGTAAGCATATGAATATCGTTTAGGATAATTAGCTGCAATTAAAGTTGTCAATGTTTCTTTTTTGCGTTCTTCCCAATTAAAAGTAAGCGTTGCTTTTTTATTTATTACTGGGGGTATTTTTCTTCCTTTAAGAGTTACTTTATTGTCGGCTAATAATTTTATAGCAGTTGTTTTTAGACTAGGAAAAACAGCTGTAGAGCGCATAATAGGTTCTTCCCAATTAAAAGCAAGCGTTGCTTTATTATTTTTTACGGGTGGTATTTTTTTTCCTTTAACAGTTGCTTTTTTATCAGCTAATAATTTTATAGCAGTTGTTTTTAGACTAGGAAAAACAGCTGTAGAGCGCATAATAGGTTCTTCCCAATTAAAAGCAAGCGTTGCTTTTTTATTTATTACGGGTAGTATTTTTTTTCCTTTAACAGTTGCTTTTTTATCAGCTAATAATTTTATAGCAGTTATTTTTAGACTAGGAAAAACAGCTGTAGAGCGCACAATAGGTTCTTCCCAATTAAAAGTAAGCGTTGCTTTTTTATTTTTTGCAAAGGCTATTTTTTTTCCTTCAGACGCTATTTTATTAGATTGATTAATTGAATAAATATTCATTTTTAAAAAAGGAAACACATAGGTTTCTTGTATGAATGCCTCCTCCCAAGTAAATTTTAGCAAGGCAGGTTTTTTATTTGCTAACGAAATGGATTTGGCTTTTATTTTAATAATTGGTTTAGCAATGGATTTATTAATACTGTTTAAAAATGACAATTGAATATTTTCTCTTTCAATTTTAGGGGTGTCTATTTTTGCTATTGTTTCCTCTACATTGAAACGTAAAATAGCTTTGTTTGTTTTAGTTTTTATTTTTTCGCCCTGTAGTTTTGTTTTGCTAATTTTAGACAGAGGATAATTTTTTGCAATCATGAATAACAAAAGAGGATCTGTTTTTAATTGAAGAACAACGCTATCTACTTTTGCTGTTTTTTTGAGGGTGTCTTTTATTACAGGGGCGTTAGAATATTGAGTAACTAATTTTAATTGCTTTGGTTTTTCAATGATTTTTCGATTTGCATTTACAATCATTTGTACAGCTTCATCAATATCAGCAGCTGTATTTACTTCTATAAAATTACCTAAACACTCGTAGTAATTTTTTAATTTTTCATTTTTATCGAGTCCTATTACATAGGGTTTAATGCTGATTTTATTTTTCAATAAATTATTAAATACATTGCAAATATCTCCATTGCAACTTTCGCCACCATCTGTAATAAAAATGATGCTGTAGTCGTAAATGCTAGAATTATTTAATTCGTTTTCTGATGCTTGTTGCAAACTGTAAGCAATCGGCGAAAAGCCATAAGGCTTAATATATTGTAAACGAGTTTTTATTTGAGATACATTTTGATAATTAAACGGCACTTCTAATTTGCTATCAAAGCAGTTTTTTTCTTGTGCCGAATATTGAGTGCCATATGCCCTTACCGCAAATTCTACTTCATTGTTTATGGAGTAAATGCTATCAATAATATTCAATAAAATGTTGGATGCAACTTGAAACCGGGTATTCGTTGGATTCCAACTGTAGGTCATACTTGATGAAGCATCTATTAAAAATAAAATTCTTGTTTTTTTATTTGATGATTGTGCAAAACAAACAAAAGGATTCAAAAAACTGAATCCTATCATTATTATAAAAAAGTATTTTAATTTTTTTTGCATGTTTTGTTTAATAATCTCCCAAGGTTTCTGGCAATTGAGCTAAGGCTTTTGCTAGTTGCTCATCGTTGGGTGCAATACCATGCCACTCATGTGTGCCAACCATAAAATCTACCCCTTGTCCCATTTCGGTTTTCATTACTATGCAAATAGGTTTTCCATTGCCCAACATTGTTTTTGCTTTTTCAAGGGTAGTCACTATTTCTTCCATATCATTGCCGTTCATTTCTAAAACGGTCCAACCAAACGCTTCAAATTTTACACGCAGGTTTCCTAGGTTTAATACATTGTTTGTTGAACCATCAATTTGTTGCCCATTAAAATCAATGCAAGCAATATAATTATCAACTTTATTGTGGGCTGCAAACATAATCGCTTCCCAATTTTGACCTTCTTGTAATTCTCCATCACCATGTAATGAAAATATC
>CANHNT010000018.1 GCA_947461985.1 Bacteroidota bacterium
TAAACAATACAAATAATAATGCACCCTTAAAACGGGTGACTGGCATTGGGGGTATTTTCTTTAAAAGCAAAGATCCAAAAAAAATGAGGGAGTGGTATAAACTTCATTTGGGGTTAAACACCAATCAGTATGGAACTGTTTTCGAATGGCGACAAACAACCGACTCGAGTCAAAAAGGTTTTACGCAATGGAGTCCGTTTAAAGAAACAACGAAGTATTTTGAACCCTCTACCAAAGAATTTATGATCAATTACAGAGTAGCTGATTTAGAAAAACTGGTTGCTGTTTTAAAATTAGAAGGAGTGACTATTGTTGACACCATTGAATCATACGATTATGGCAAGTTTGTACATATCTTGGACGAAGAGCAAAATAAAATAGAACTTTGGGAACCAAACGACAAGGTGTATGAACAAATGGGAGTGCAAATGGGATTGGAAACAACCAAGTAAATGAAAATTAAAAAAAAGGGCACATTACATTAATTAAATAATTTTTTCCTAGAGGTTGGTGTCTCACCAACCGATAGTAAAAGGCAATACTATTGTATAGTCCTAAAATAAATTTACAGTTTAATTATTCAAACCTATTATAGGTTTACAATATTGTTTATATCCAGCTCTTGGTTTACAAAAGTAGTTTTCTTTTGATAATAATGTCTCACCATTAATTACATTTATGCGTAGGCTTTGCCTACGCATTTTTATTATGTCGCTTTTAGCGACTAAATATATTGGAAAGGAGAAGTCGAACAAAGTACAATAGTTGAATGGTGCCAACGCCCAATAGTTCAATAATGTTTCAGACCTCGACCCCATAAAAAATGACAATCAACTCACCTGTTTATTGCTATTTTCGACATTATATATTAAATTGGTATTACTTTTGTTGAGTGAATGCTCCCTTAGATTTACTTCAACAATATTGGCACTACGATGCGTTTCGACCTTTGCAGGAAGAAATTATTGCGCATGTGTTGGCTGGCAATGATACCTTGGCCATTTTGCCAACAGGGGGTGGTAAATCAGTGTGTTATCAAGTGCCGGCATTGGCCATGCAGGGCAATTGTTTGGTGGTGTCGCCCTTAATTGCGCTCATGAAAGATCAGGCATTGGGCTTGCTCAGAAAAGGCATTCCGTGTTTGGCTGTTACCAGTGGCATGACCAACGATGAGGTGAGAACGGCGTATGAAAAAATGTGTTCGGGCAAATATAAATTTATGTTTGTATCGCCAGAGCGATTGAAATCGAATTTGTTTTTAGAGTATTTGCAAGATTGGAATATTGAGTTGTTGGCAGTGGATGAGGCACATTGTATTTCGCAATGGGGGTATGATTTTAGACCGCCGTATTTAGAAATTGCTGACATAAAAACCATTATTCCCAATGCCGTTACCATTGCATTGACGGCCAGTGCAACGCCACAAGTGCAACAAGATATTGTGGAAAAATTGCAATTTGGAAAAGGGAGTCAATCCTTTTTTTCGACGTTTGAACGACCCAATATTTCATTTAGTAGTTTGCTAGTTGAAAATAAAATGGTGAAAGCCATTGAGATTTTAAATAAAATAAATGCCTGTGGTATTGTGTATTGCCGAAACCGTCGTCGAACGAAAGAGGTGGCTGAAACCTTGATGAGTGCTGGCATTTCGGCCGACTATTATCATGCAGGGTTATCGCAAGATGATAGAAGTTTAAAACAACACAATTGGATTGAAAACAAAACACGAGTGATTGTGTGCACCAATGCATTTGGTATGGGCATCGACAAATCGGATGTGAGAATGGTGTTGCATTATGATGTGCCCGACACTCCCGAGGCCTATTATCAAGAAGCAGGTAGGGCAGGAAGAGATGGTGTAAAATCGTATGCGGTTATTTTATATCAGCAAAATGATTTGACCCTATTGAAAGAAGGCATTGCATTGAAATATCCTTCGTATGAAAAATTGAAAGAAATTTATTTTTCGTTGGCAAATTATGTTGGTATAGGTGAGGGCAGTGGACAAGATGAATCGTTTGATTTTAATGTGCATGATTTTTGTGTGAAGTTTGAAGAGAATGTGATTGAGGTATTGAGTGCTATCAAATTATTAGAGCAACAAGACTATGTGCAGTTCACAGAAAGTGTTTTTTTGCCATCGAGAGTGAGTGTGATTACCACTCGAGAAATTGTAGAAGATTTAGAAAAATCGCATCCTGAATATGATGAAACATTAAAGTTGTTGTTGAGAATGTATGGTGGCATTTGGAATCATTATGTGCCGATAAATGAATTTCAAATGGCTGTGAGAGCCAATATTAGCAGAGATTACATAGAAATGATTTTAGAGCAATTACACAAACTCAATGTGATTGATTACAACAAAGCAAAAGACAAACCACAGCTCACATTTACTCAAGATCGACGAACGAAATATGATTTTTTTATTGATAAAAAATTAATAGATACCTTAAAGAAATGGTATACTGATCGGGTACAATTTATGATTCGTTTTATTGTGAATACTTCGGTTTGTAGAAGTAAATTATTGGTATCCTATTTTGCAGAAGAGCTGCCCGATGATTGTGGCATTTGTGATGTGTGTGTAAAGAATAATAAAAAGAATAGCAATTCGGAATTTGAATCTATAAAAAATACTATTTTGCAAGAAATTGCGTTGTGTCAAAAGCTGGATATTCAAGCTTTTTGCCATCGATATTCATCCATGAAACAAACAGTTGTTATGCAAGTAATACGTTTTATGTTAGATGAAAATCAATTGACATTGAACGATACCGGAGAATTAATATTAAATAAAAATGAATAAAATAAAATTTGGGGTTGTAGGATTTGGAAATATTGGTAAGCGACATGTGCAACACATTTTAAATAATGAACATGCGCAATTAGTTGCTATTTGTGATGAAAAAATGATTGATGAAAAAATAGAAGGGGTTCATTATTTTACGTCATTAGAAGACATGTTGCAAGATGACACAATAGATGTCGTGAATGTGTGTACGCCTAATTATTTACATCATCCACACACAATACTTTCATTGCAACATAAAAAACATGTAGTGTGTGAAAAGCCTATGGCTATTAGCGTTGAGCAATGTGATGAAATGATTATAGCAGCAGAAGAAAATGACAAAATCATTTTTGTAGTGAAACAAAATCGTTTCAATGAGCCTGTGCAACAAGTAAAAAAATTGATGAACGAACAGGTGTTGGGCAACATATATTTCATCAATATCAATTGTTTTTGGAACAGAAATGAATATTATTATAACGAAAGCAATTGGAGAGGAAAAAAGGATTTAGATGGAGGTTGCTTGTTCACGCAGTTTAGTCATTTCATTGATATTTTATATTATTTGTTTGGTGAAATTAAAAATGTAAAAGGCTTGATGAAAAATTTTAATCATGCCTATACAGAGGTTGAAGACAGTGGAAGTTTTGTGATGGAAACGATGAGTGGCGCCATTGTAAATTTTAATTTTTCGACTTGTTCGTATGAAAAAAATATGGAAGGCGCCATCACTATTTTAGCTGAAAACGGCACCGTAAAAATTGGTGGACAATATTTAAACACTATCGAATATCAACATATTAAAGGGATTCAATTGCCCGAAATTAATATTGTTGCAAAGTCAAACGACTATGGTAAATACCAAGGCAGCATGAGTAATCATGATAAAATAATTGCCAATGTAATTAATACCTTACAAGGCAAAGACACCATTATGACCAATGCTACAGAAGGAATGCAGGTAGTGAAAATTATTGAAGAAATGTATTGCAAAAGTGTATAGCATTATTTGATGTGCAATCAATATGAATTACAAATAAAACACAAGATTAACTTTAACATATTATAATTTACTGCATTTTTGGCACGCTGTTTGAATATACACAAGTGAAAAAAACAGTAAGACATGAAAAATATTCTATTTATTTTATTAGCGCTAGTAAGCACTAACTTATTCTCTCAAAAAGTAAATGCACAAGTCAATCCGGATATTGAAGAAGATGCATCAATACCAAAAATAAGAACTTGTGCATCAGCAGATTATTTACATGAAATGGAGTTAGATCCTGTTGTAAAAGTTCAACGTACATTAATTGAGCAACAAACTCAAGCATTTATAGCAAACCCTACAGGCCATAAAAGTCGTTTAGTCATTAAAATTCCAGTAGTTGTTCATGTGCTTTATAATTTGAGTACTCAAAATATAAGTGATGCACAAATTAATTCACAAATTGCTATTTTAAATAAAGATTTCAGAAAATTAAATGTCGAAATACCAACCATCCCAGCAGCTTTTGGTCCATTAGCAGCAGATTGTGAAATTGAATTTGCGTTGGCACACACAAGTCCTACTGGAGATTCAACTACAGGGATTACACGAACATTTGCCACGAAAACTTCTTTTACATCCAATAACAATGTGAAGTATACTGCATTGGGTGGTAAAGATGCTTGGTCAAGAGATCAATATTTAAATATCTGGATCTGTAAATTATCAGGTAGTTTATTAGGGTATGCACAATTTCCTGGCGGCGCTGCTGCAACTGATGGAGTGGTGATCTCGTTTAAAGCTTTTGGTAATACTGGGGTTGTATCTCCGCCTTATAATAAAGGAAGAACAGCAACGCATGAAATAGGACATTGGTTAAATATATTTCATATTTGGGGCGATGATGGTGGGGCATGCAGTGGTACAGATTTAGTGAGTGATACACCTAATCAAGGATCTGAAAATTATGGATCACCAACTTATCCTCGTTATTCGTGCGGTAATACAACTACGGGTGATATGTTTATGAATTATATGGATTACACGAATGATGCAGCAATGAGTATGTTTTCTACCGGACAAAAACAACGCATGCAATCATTATTTGTAACAGGTGGAGCAAGAAAATTAATTTCAACTTCTACTAAATACAATTATCC
Source organism: Bacteroidota bacterium (assembly GCA_947461985.1). GTDB lineage: Bacteria > Bacteroidota > Bacteroidia > Chitinophagales > Chitinophagaceae > OLB11. The sequence goes on from CANHNT010000018.1 coordinate 4,943, forward strand.
AGCTCCAACTATTGCTTGTGGTGCCCCAACCAATTTATTAAAATCAAATATTACAGCCGAAGAAGCTACTATTACATGGAATCCTGTAGCAGGTGCCACATCCTACAATCTTAAATATTGGCCATTGAGTTATAGTAATTATCCTTTGTTGACTTCTACAACTACAAATTCAAAAATGCTAACCCAGCTATATTCTCAAATGCCTTATAAAGTAACTGTTCAAGCAGTTTGCCCTTTAGGAAATAGTGTGCTAATTATTGATTCATTTACAACATTAGAAGCTATTGTTTATTTCAGGTGTGCAAATACAAATACGGAGCCTAATAATTATTTTTCAGAAGCGTTTAATTTAACTTCCAATGCAGCATTAGAATCTACCATTCAAGTAAGTAATGATAATGATTTCTATCATGTTACAACAACTGATGAAAATCCGAATTTATTAATTACGTTAGAAGACATTCCAATGGATTATGATCTAAACGTTTACAATTCTAAAAAAGAATTGATTGCTACCTCTCGAAATTCTGGAAACGCCATTGAAGAAGTATCTTATAATGCAACTAAAGGCGATTCGTATTTTGTAGAAGTTTATGGTTACAATGGTTGTTTTTCAAACAATGCTTGTTATCATCTGACATCAAAAATTAGCAATACAGAATTTTACACCGCATCAATTAATAAGTTGGATACTAAACCAGAAATTTATTTTTATCCTAATCCTGCTGTTGAGCAAATTGCAATTGAATTATATGCAGATGGAGAACATGAAATCGTTTATAATTTATACAATACAATGGGACAGTTGGTCAAATCAAAAGTAGCTACTGCACATGAAGGGCAAAATAAAATATTGATAGATGTAAATACCTTGGCAAACGGTTTGTATATTTTAGAATATCGTTCTGGTATGGAACGAAAAATTCAAAAATTGAATATCAAAAAATAGAACATATAAAAACAAAAAAAAACACCTCATTGAGGTGTTTTTTTTGTGCTGGTCAAAAATTAAATTTCAACTATTATGAGCTTTTCTTGTTGTGGTATCATTTTGCCAATAATACTCGATTCACTTAATCCATTTTGGGTTAAAATATTCATTACTTCCTCCACTGCATTTTCGTTTACTGTAATTAATAATCCTCCATTAGTTTGTGGATCGGGCAATAAATTAAACGCCTGTAATACATTTACACCTGCTTCAAATTGAGTGTGTTTGCTATACGAATTCCAGTTTCGATAAGTTGCATCGGGAACAATTTGTTTGGCTAAGTAGGGCAATGCGCACGCTATTTTAGGAATCGCAAGGTAACTTATTTTAGCGCTTAATGTGGCACCTTCACACATTTCTATCAAATGGCCAAGCAAGCCAAAACCAGTAACATCAGTCATTGCAGTTATACCTTGTACTGAACCTAATTGTTCGCCTACTTTATTTAATTGAGTTAAATAATGCATCATTGTAGGTTCATCCTCTTCAGAGAGAAGACCTCTTTTTTGAGCAGTACTTAAAATGCCAACTCCAATTGATTTCGTTAAAATAAGCACATCATTCAGTTGAGCGGTATTATTTTTCTTTAAATTTTTGATAGGAATAATTCCATTCACGCTCAATCCAAAAATGGGTTCAGCACTGTCAATACTATGTCCGCCAGCTAACGTAATGCCAGCTTCGGCACACATTATTCTGGCTCCATCCAATACTTTTTGTGCAATTTCTAACGGAATTTTTTCAATAGGCCAACCCAAAATAGCAATTGCTAATATGGGTTTTCCTCCCATTGCATAAATATCGCTTATGGCATTGGCGCTGGCAATTTTCCCAAAAGCGACTGCATCATCTACAATTGGCATAAAAAAATCGGTGCTGCTAATTAAGGCATTTCCATCTCCTAAATCATACACAGCGGCATCGTCATTTGAGTCATTGCCTACTAATAACTTTTCGGACGGAATCGTTACTAAATTTGTTTTTAATATTTCTTGCAATACACTGGGCGCAATTTTACAGCCACAGCCGGCACCTTTGCTAAACGAGGTGAGTTTTATTTCTAACGACATATTTTTCTAAATTATTTCTTTCAATTTTTTACTGTTTTCAATTGGGTTAGTATTTTCAGAAACAATATGAATTGTTTTCTTTTCCCAATTTTCGTTTTTTTGAATTCCTTTGTAATAAGCCTTGTCATAGTGTTGTAGTAAAATGCTAAAGCAGTCAGAGATATTGCTGTCTTCTAAAAATTGAATACAATTTTTAGCATTTAAGCCACCTAAATTTTTTGTAATTCGATGAATACAAGCGATTAATTCATCTTTGTTGAAAACGCCATATTCGGCAACTAAATGCTGTAAACGTTCTTCAAATGGAATGTCGAAAAAATATCTATTTTTAGTTTTAATGGTCGCCCATAAATCATTTGGAATTTGTAAATTTCCTATTCGTTGACTTTCATCTTCAATGAAAATAAAATTAGGTTGTTTTTTCATTTCATTAAAAAAATGCAAGGCTAATTGGTTTTCGAAATACTCTTGAGTAGGTTGAGATGGCATGCCTAAATAGCCAAATGCAGATCCTTTATGGCAGGCAATATCTTCTAAATCGATGGTTGAAAAATTTTCTTTGTTGAGTTCACCAATAATTTCTGTTTTGGCAGCACCTGTGCAACCACTGATAATTTTAATGGGATAATCTTTAATAAATTGTGCTGAACACCAATTTCTGTAAGTTTTATATCCACCTTCTAAAAGACAAATTTCTAATCCATAAAAATTAAAAAGCCAAGCCATTGCATTGCTCCTCATACCACCTCTCCAACAATGCAATACTATTTTTTTGCCATTTTGCTGTTGCTGAATTTGCTCTATTTCATTAATGAAATGAGTCATTTTAGGTCCAAAAAAATTCAATCCCAGTTTAATTGCATTTTCTCTTGAATCTTTTTTGTAGGAAGTGCCAATAATTTTTCGTTCTTCATTGTTAAAAATAGGAAACGAAATAGCCGTAGGAATATGCGCTAAAAAATATTCACCTTCACTTCGAACATCGATTACTAAATACTGTTCTAAATTTTCTACAAGAGTATCAATATTAATTATTTCAATAGACATAGTTTAGTTATTCTACTTTGAAATTTTGGCTGCATCTTTTTTGGGTGCAGGTGCAGGTCCACGTTTGAAAGTGATCAATCCATTTAAAAAATTACGAAGTATTTGGTCACCAGCCTCTTTGTAACTTTCATGGTCTTCATTTCTAAATAAATCACCCAACGCACCTTTAGTAATCGTAAATTTTTCCAATGCTAATATTTTGATAATATCCTCATTTGTTAGTTTTAGAGCAACTCTTAATTTTTTTAAAATATCATTATTGGTGAGCATATACATTTAAGTTTAGGTGTAAAAGTAATTTAAACTTTCCTTATTGCAATTATTCTGAAGGATAGACTTTTGTGCTTTTTTCGATAGCCGATGATAGTAAAAAACAGGATTGTACATTACAATTATATAAGACCATCTATCCATATATGATTATATGTATTTGCCAACAATTCAAACACATATATTTTATGGTGTATGAGTCAATATTTTTTGTAATTGAAGTAAATCAGGATTGACGTATTTTTAAGATAATTATTTATGCCAAACGGTATTTACTTTACTTAATGATTGAATGATTTTTTAAAAAATTGAAGAAATGATTAATGTCATAATAATGAATGATTATAATTATTCATTAAACTTTTGCGAAATAATAGTTTTGCATTGTAAACAAAAATTATAAATCATTTAAAAAAAAAATTATGAAAAATTTATTATTACTATCATTCTTCAGCTTAAGTTTTATCACAACATTTGCTCAACTTGAAAAAGGAACTAAATTAATTGGTGTAGGGTTTGGTTCATTTGGGTTCACAAAAAACAAAAACAATACATCGTACACGAATACCCCCACAGTTTATAAAGCTGATGGTAATTCCTATTCATTAAGTATTTTTCCAAATGTAGCTTGGTTTGTGATGGATGATTTAGCAATAGGTGGAGTGCTCAGTCTTAGTTTAAATGGAGGCAAAACAACGAATTCTATTACGAATTCTGCTTTTAAACATTATGATGAATATTCTCAACCATCGTTTTACATTGGACCTTATGTTCGTTATTATTTTTATGGAAATTCAAAAGGTCGAATTTTTTCACAATTATCTGCTCAATATGGGGTAACTGGAGGAAAAACTAAATACACCTCAAATAACTCAATTCCGAACAGTGAGACTGCAATAAAACCTATGGGAGATGTAAGTGTTGGTCTATCAGGTGGTTATGAATATTTTGTAACTCCTTCGCTTGGATTATATGCTACCCTTGGAGCTCATTATGATTACAGTAAAACTGAGTATGATAATAAACCATCGAGTGGAACAGGTTATAAATATACCTACGAAGAAACAAAATTTCGTGTTCCGTTAAATATTGGTTTGCAAATTCATTTGCTTCCAAAAGGCAAGTAATTCAGTTTTGTTTTGTAGAAATTCTTATCCTACATTATCCTACAATTCAATCTCGTCTTTTACCCTAACCAAAAACCAACCTACAAAGGCTGTCTCAATGCATCGAGGCAGCTTTTTGTATATTGTAATACCTACATAAACAATAAAAAAATATTGATTAGAATCATTAAAAAGTCAAATAGAAATCATACTCATTTTTCTATCTTGAAATTAGATTTGATTGTGAAACAGTTTTTAGTAACCTAAAATGATGAATGACGTATTTTGATTTAAAAATAAAAATGAATTTAAAACAAAATTAAATTCAATCGGGTTCTTAAAAATAAAATTAAAATAGATGAAATATGAAAAAAGTAATTGTTGCATTTGATAGAACTAGTTTTTCACAAGGTGCCTTTGATTTTGTGAAAAAAATGAATGAAACAGAACCTGTTTTTTTAATTGGATTATTTCTTCCACAGGCTTCTTTGGCAAGCACAATGAGTGTTGCAGGCAACGTTTATTCTAGTAACGAATCTGAATTGATAGAAAAAGAGGAAGCTTTAGTTAAAATGAACGTAAAAAATTTTGAACAATTATGCAATCAGCATAAAATAGAATATAGAATTCAGAAAGATTTTGAAGGTGATGCCGTTACTGAATTGAAAAAAGAAACAGGATTTGCTAATTTAATGGTTTTAGGAAGTGAAACATTTTTTCATCCTGAATATGAAAATATTTGTAAAGAATATTTGCTAGAAATATTACATGAGTCAGCATGCTCTGTAGTGCTCGTGCCAGAAATATTTGAATATCCTGATAACGTAATTCTATTATATGATGGAAGTGTAAATTCAGTTTTTTCAATTAAAGAATTTTCATATTTATTTCCAGAACTGACAAAAAGAGAAACATTGCTAATTTATGTTGATCAATCGAATGATTTAGCAATTCCTGAAAATATTCAAATAGAAGAATTGTTAACTAGAACATTTAGCAATATTACATTGCTTACATTAGATTTTGATCCCAAAAAATATTTAACAACATGGTTGATGGAAAAAAAATCATCGATTTTAGTTTGTGGCTCATACGGGAGATCTGAATTATCCATGTTGTTTAAAAAAAGTTTTTTACAAGATGTTTTGATGGAACATATATTACCTGTTTTTATTTCTCATAAATAATTACACAGTTCTGTTAAAAAATACATTGGAAATAACTATGATAGTTGAATAAGAGTAACATACTTAATATAAAAATTATTAAAAAAATTAAAACACAAAAACAATGAAAACAATTATTATAACAACAGACTTTTCGAAATCATCTATACATGCTGCCAACTATGCTTGTGACTTGGCAGAAATTTTAAAAGCAGACATTGTAATGCTTCATGTTTATAGAGCGCCTGTAGTTTATAGTGAAATTCCAACGCTTATTGATTATGAATCATTTAATCGTCATGCTTTAGAGTCCTTAAATCAAACAAGAATGGAGCTTTTAGATACACATGGAGCATTGAATATAGAATTAGAGGTAAAAGAAGGATTTTTTTTTGATGCACTAAACGTTTTATGTGAACAAGTTAAGCCCTATTTAGTCGTGATGGGAACACAAGGCAAATCAGCTACTGAGCATTTCTTTTTGGGTGAACATACTTTATATGCTATGAAGCATTTACAGTATCCTATTTTAGCAATTCCTCCAAATGCTAAATTTTCATACTATGAAAAAATTGGTTTTGCTACCGATTTTGATCATGTAATCACCACCACACCAGCAAAACAAATTATTGAATTTGTAACTCATTTTAATACAGAACTACATATCATTCATGTTGGTGAAAAAGAAAAATTTGATTCAAATGTAGTTTTCGGATCAGGAATTATACAGGAGCTTTTTTATAAACTCTCGCCCATATATGATTTAATTGATGGAGAAGATACCGATGAAAGTATTTTAGATTTTGTAAGTACGAATAAAATTGATTTATTGATTGTGGTTCCTAAACGACATGATATAATAGATAGAATAATTCATAAAAGTAACACCAAGCAATTAGTTGCACATGCTCAAGTTCCAATACTGGCCATTCATGAAGCATTTTAAGTAAATCAATTGAATTTTATAAAAATACTGACTAAAATCAACTATTTTATTGATAAATATTGGATTGTTTTATATTTAAAATTAGTAAAATTGCATTGAAAAAATTTATAAAGATGAATTCAATTACAAAAATTCTACTTGCCTTAACTACTGGTGTCGCAGTTGGAATATTACTAGCGCCAGATAAAGGTTCAAATACACGCAAAAAAATAAAATCAAAAGCTGGGAAATTAGCAGAGGAGTTAAAACAAACCATTGATTTGGCTAAAGATAAGTGTGTAGATTTAAAGGAGGACTTAATTTAATCATATAAATTGATAGCGAAAACTATTAATTTGTTTTAAGCAAATCATATTAATGCAAATATTTTTAGAAAAAATAGAGGATATATTTCATTCATCAAAGGAATATATCAATTTACGAATTGATGAGGTGAAATTAGACTTGGCTGAAAAAATGGCTATTTTACTCTCTAATTTGATTGCCAAAATGATTATTGGTTTGATGTTAGTATTGTTTCTTTTTTTTGGTAGTTTCGCTTTGGCATTTGCTCTAGGGGATTATTTTAATAATACCTGGCTTGGCTTTCTGCTTATCTCCATTTTTTATTTAAGTTTGGCAATCATCGTGTGGATTACTCGAGTCCAATTAATTCAATTTCCGATATTAAATAGTTTCTTAAAACAATTATTTACACAAGATGATGAAAATTAAAAACAAAGCCCACTTAACATGGCAGAAGCAACAAATTAAAAATAGACAACTTGAGTTAGAGCATGAAATTTCTTCTCATTGGCAAACCCTAAAAGAGAGTATTCAGCCACAAAAAATATTTCAAAATCAAGTAGCTAATTTATTGAATTCAAAATCAGAAGAATCATTTGAACAATCGAGTATTTTAAAAAGTAGCATCAATTTTGGATTAGTATTATTAGCTCAAAAACTAAGTAATGAAATTGGGATATTAATAAAAAAAGTTTTTACTAAATAACTTAAACTAATTCTTAACTAAAATAAATTAGAAAATATTTAGTTAAACCACCAATAAATTATGAATACTTCTAAACTAAATAAAATATTATTTGATCAAGCTACAATTGGTATTCTGGTTGTGAATAATAAAGGACAAATTGTATCCATTAATGCATTTGCATTAAAAATGTTTGGCTATCAATTAAATGAATTACTAAAACATCCTATTAATTTACTTATTCCTGAACGGTTTCATCCTAGAATACAAAGGCAAATTAATATATCATTTAAAAAAAACAAACATCGCCAAATAAATATGGGTGTTGATTTGGTTGCTATAAAAAAGAATAGAGTTGAATTCCCTGTTGAAATAAGTTTTGGAATTTTTGAAGATGATGGTGAAAAAATGGCTAATATTTACATCATCGATATCTCTATTAGAAAAAATGCAGAAATGCAAATTGTAAAATTAGATTCAGAATTGGAATCAAAAGTTGAATATAGAACGCATCATTTAACAGAGGCATTAGTAGAATTAGAGCACTCAAAAATGGAGCTTCAAAGGGCATTAGAATTTCAAAAGATTTTGTTATTTAATGTGAAAGCAATTTTTTTTACCTTTGATGTAAATGGCATTATTCAAACCTTTAATCCTGAGGCTGAACGGGAACTAGGCTATGATGCAGCAGAAGTAATAGGCAAAAAAACCCCATTCATGTTTCATGATAAAGATTGTTTAAAAAAAAGGGCAAAAAAAATATCGAAAGAAGTTGGGCGTAAAATTTCAACTGGAATAGAGTTGTTTCGTGTTAAATCGAGTCTGCAATTATATGAAGATACTGAGTGCATTTATATTAGAAAAGATGGAATTAAATTTCCAGTTCAATTAAATGTGTCGCCAATGAAAGATAGCTTTGGAACAATCATTGGATATGTGGGCGTTGCAATTAATATTTCAAAAATAAAAGAGGTTGAACAAGCATTAAAAGAAGCACTTGATAAAGAAAAAGAACTCAATGAATTAAAAACAAGATTTGTATCTACTGCATCACATGAATTTAGAACACCTTTAAGCACCATTCTTTCTTCTACCTATTTACTTGGAAAATATTGTACATTTGAAGAGCAACTAAAACGTGAAAATCATATTACTCGAATCATTTCATCTGTGGATACCCTGACAAAAATATTAGATGATTTACTGAGTGTAGGTAAAATTGAAGAAGGTGGAATTCAAGTTAAAGCGATTACAATAAATATTAAAGAGTTTGTTTTAAATTTATCCTCTCAAATAATCAATTCACTCAAATTAAAACAAAAAATTCGTTGCACGCACATAGGAAAAGAAAATGTAGAGATCGATGAAACTTTATTGAAACATATTCTTTTTAACCTAATTTCAAACGCAAGTAAGTTTTCACCAGAAGCAAGTCAAA
>CANHNT010000019.1 GCA_947461985.1 Bacteroidota bacterium
CTACGTTGGTCTCTTTTTGTTGGTCCAGATTTTCATTTTTTAATAATCCTCCAAGGTAGTAATTGTTTTCTCCTTCAAGGGTTCCTAAACTTTCATTTTTGCTGTAATCATAATTTGCGAATAACGAAATTGTTCGACCATATTTTTTTAATTTATGATTAATGGTTATGCTATTGCCAGCGCTGGTATTGGTGGTTTTCGTATTATTGTCTCGTTTGCTATTGCTGATAGGCACTTCGCTGTACGATTTGTTTTCTGTTTTGCTGTAACTGTAATTATCTACAAAACTCAATCTGCCCGAAAAATTGTATATGATGGTTGTATTGGTATCAATTGCAAAATCATATTTGCCCGATAATCGGTGCGCATTTCTGCTATTAAACGAGTTAGACGTGTCTTTACTTTCATATCTATTTTGAGGAAATAAATTTTCGGTGATAGAGGTTTCTTTTTTCGTTTTATTAATTCGTCCAAACGAATAATTTACATTGGTATGTTCTTTATCTTCATTCCATTTGTTCGAATAATGCAAACCACCCACCCAAGCTTTGCTCATGCCTTCTTGTATGCCGTTGTTGTAGGTATTGCCACCATCATCACCACTATTGTCATTCATCGAGTTCATATAACCTTCATCTGACATTTGCATGTTTTCTGCTTGTCCGGTATAGGCGTTTCTATCATCCCAGCCCAAACCAGTTTTGCCTATTGAACTCATTAAGCCATACAAACTAAATTTTTCTTTATCTCTAAATACATTCATCATGGCTTGGTTTTGCCAATTGTCTTTCCAACCTCCTCCCATTTCTAATTTGCCAAACTCCCCTTTGTTCATCCCTTTTTTCAATTTCAGGTTAATGGTTTTTTCGGTATTGCCATCATCAAATCCGGTAAATTTTGCTTGGTCACTTTTTTTATCAAATACCTGTACTTTTTCTACAATTTGAGATTGCAAATTTTGAGTAGCGATGGTTGGATCATCACCAAAAAACTCTTCGCCATCCACTAACACTTTTTCTACTTTTTCGCCCATGGCAGTTATTTCACCTTTTTTATTTACTTGCACTCCTGGCAATACCTTCAATAAATCTTCTACCATAGCACCTTTGCGCACCTTAAAACTATCGGCAGAATATTCCAACGTATCACCTTTAATTTTGATGCCAGCCGCGTTTTTTATCACCACTTCTTTTAGTAATTGACCTCTTGAAAACAAACTGATTTTGCCAATATCGGTTATGGGTTCGTTCGCTTTTATTTCAATATCATCTACATAATCAACAAAAGCATTGTGCGCTACCAATAAAATATAACTGTTGGCAGGTAGTGGCTTTAGCGAAAATTTTCCTTGTTGATTGGTCCTTGTTGTTTTTATCAATACCGAATCTGATTTCCGAATGGCAGAAACACTGGCAAATACAACAGGACGCAAACTCATGCTATCCTGTATCATTCCTGTCATTTCGTTGGCTTGCGCAAAAATAAAATGACTGCTCACAATCGTAATCAATAATAAAAAGTATTTTTTAATCATAAAAAAAATCGAATAAGGCTCAAAAGTAATTATGAATTATGAATTATTAGGTATGAATTATATGAATGGTAAAGTAATTATGAATTATGAATGATTAGTTATGAGATATATGAGAGGGAAATGAGTTATAAATTACAGAATTCGCAACTTTTTTTGTCTTACTTTGAGTTTCTGTGTGCTTTTGTGTCTTTGTGGCAAAAACCCCCATTAATCATTAACCATTAATCATTAACCATTATCTTTGCCCCATGCCTGAAATAAATTATACAGACGCTTTTAATTTTACAACCAAACTCACATTTCGACGAATGTGGAATGCCAGCAAAGTGATGAGCAGTTTTTATTTAACCAAATGGACAGGCAAACCCATTCAATGGGGCTTGCCTTTTTCTATCTCATTTGAGCCAACCACTTCTTGTAATTTGCGTTGCCCCGAATGTCCGAGTGGATTACGTGCTTTTACTCGACCGATTGGCATGTTAGAAAAAGATTTTTTCAGAAAAACGATTGATGAAATTCATAAAGACTTATTGTATTTGATATTTTATTTTCAGGGCGAACCTTATTTAAACCCTGATTTTTTAGAAATGGTAAAATATGCTGCTGCTAAAAAAATTTATACAGCCACCAGCACCAACGCACATTATTTAAATGACGAAAATGCCCGAAAAACAATCGAGTCGGGTTTAGATAGATTAATTATTTCTATAGATGGAACTACGCAAGAGGTTTATCAGCAATACAGAATAGGGGGCAAGCTCGAAAAAGTATTAGAAGGGGCTCGAAATATTGTGAAATGGAAAAAACAAATGAACTCTAAAACACCTTATGTATTTTTTCAGTTTTTGGTAGTGAAACCAAATGAACATCAAATAGAGGATATCAAAAAACTAGCCGAAGAAATTGGGGTAGATGGGGTGCGCTATAAAACAGCACAAGTATATGATTTTGAGAATGGAAATCCTTTAATTCCTACGATAGATAAATATGCTCGTTATAAAAAACAAGCCAATGGAAAATATACCATTAAAAATTCGTTAGATAATAATTGTTGGAAACTTTGGCACTCCTGCGTTATCAGTTGGGATGGCTTGGTTGTTCCTTGTTGTTTCGATAAAGATGCCGACTACAAATTGGGTGACTTAAAGAAAGATAATTTTGCTACCATTTGGCAAGATGATAACTACAAACAGTTTCGTAAAAAATTATTGACCGGCAGAAAAAATATTGAAATTTGTGCCAACTGCAGTGAAGGGACGAAGGTGTGGAGTGAGTAGGATTTATAGTTTCAAGTTCTAAATTTTGAATTTTTAGTTTTTAAATCAATTATTAAATTAAATTTACAATCAATAAAAAATCAATTATGGAAACATCTAACGAGTTGCAAAATAATATAGAAGAAAGTATTTTAACTGATTTAGAGCCTACTTTAGTTTTAGCTTCAACAGGAAAAAGGTTTGCAAATTATATAATTGACATAGTTGTATTTTATCTCTTTTTGATTATAGTTGCAATAATAATTGCAGTAATTTCCCCAGGTTTACTTGATTTTTTAGATAGTGAAGAATCTGGTTTTAAATTATTAGATAGATTGATTTCATTGATTATTTATGGATTGTTTATGGGAGTTATAGAGGGCTTGACTAAAGGTCGTTCTTTAGGGAAATTAATAACTGGTACAAAAGCTGTTAATCAACACGATGGTTCAAGAATAACGTTTGGTAAAGCAATGATGAGAGGATTCTGTAGAATGGTGCCTTTTAATCCATTTAGTGGATTAAGCGGTTATCCTTGGCATGATAAATGGACAGATACTTATGTTATAGATATTAAACAAACTGGAATGTCTTGGAAAGACTTTTAGGTTTTATTTACTAAACATCAATTTATCATTATTCTTACGATTATAAGGAAAAGTCGAACAAAGTTAATTTGTTGAATGGTGCCAACGCCCAATAGATCATTAAAGTTACAGACCTCGACTCCAAAAAAATAGCACCAATTTCTTGATGCTAAATTTTAATCATACTTAATAAAAAATTTTAATTCAAACTTCTAAAATCAACCGGTACTAATTTACTAACCCCGGCTTCTTGCATAGTTACGCCATAAATTACGTCTACGCTTGCCATGGTTTGTTTGTTGTGGGTTACAATAATGAATTGTGAGTTGTCTGAAAACTGACGAATCATTTTGGTGAATTTGCCCACATTGGCATCATCTAGTGGCGCATCCACCTCATCTAAAATACAGAAAGGCGCTGGCTTAATTAAATAAATGGCAAACAAGAACGCTGCTGAGGTAAGGGTTTTTTCTCCGCCTGAAAGTTGCGTAATTGTACTTGGTTTTTTACCTTTTGGTTGTGCATAAATTTCAATGGCGGTGTCTGCCAAATTATCGGGGTCTACTAATTTCATATCACACATATCGTCTTGTGTAAATAAGGCATGAAACACATCAATAAAGTTTGCTTTCACTTTATCAAAAGTTTCTTTGAACTTTTGATTGGCTGTTGTTTCTACCTCTTCAATAGTTCTCAACAAGCTGTCTTTGGCGTTGGTTAAATCGGCTTTTTGTTCTTGTATAAAATCATGTCGGCCTTTCATTTCTCTAAACGCCTCCATCGCCATCGGGTTAACTTCGCCCAAATTATCGATTCGTTTTTTTAATTTATCAACGTCAGCTGTGAGTTCTTCAATACTAACTTCACCAGTTCGTGGTTGTTTAAGAACTTCGTCTAAATCTATTTTAAATTCTACATGCAAACGCTCTTTCATAGAAGCCAATTGCAGTTTCATATCCGTCAGTTTATCTTTGATGGTGGTAAGTTGCGTTTCGCTTTGTTCTTTTTCGCGTCGGGTTTTATTAAGTTCTGTATCCTTTTCTGCAATTTGATTTCTGAAAACATAAAACGATTGATCTTTTTCATTCAAGACTTTTTCGTTTGCTTCTTTCTCATGCAATGAGGTATATAATTTTTCTTCGAGTTGTTTTAATTGCGATTGTGTTTCGGTCAATTTGACTTCGGTTTCGCTCAATTGCACATGGCTCAATTTTATTTTTGCATCTAAATCTACCAATTGTGTATCTCGAATGGCACGTTCGTTTTTAATTTCATTAATTCTACTTTGCTGACGAGCTAAAATAATATTGTGCTGATTATATTCTTCATTGGTTTTGTTGTAATCTGCTTCTGCACTCGAAAACTTTTGTTGGCTTTGTTGCAAATTTCCAAACACCAATGTCATTTGCGACTTCATTTCGGTATGCAATTGCATCGTGTCTGCAATGGAATTTTTAGTATGTTCTAATTGCTCTAACAGTTGAATAATTCTGCTTTTTGAAGAAAGAATTTGTTGATTGAAATTTTCAATTCGATGTTCAGTTTGTATCAATAAATTTTGAGTGCGATTCAATTCTTCTTTTACTCGAGTTACTTGATTTTCTTTAATTTCTTGGTTATATCCTACAATCTCATTTTGCGTATCAGCAATTGTTTTTTTAATATCGCTTACGGCATCATGCAACGATTTTATTTCATCATTTAATTTATCTAACCGTTGATTTCTTCCAATTTTATTGCCTTCAAAAATTCCAACAGAGCCACCTACAATGCTGTGTTCTGCTTTAAAGCCCGTGCCATCTTTTTGCAATAAAACGGCTTGCTCATCGTTGTTGCTGGCGTGTATGTTTTCAGTAATAAAAACATCTTGTAAAAGGTGTGCCAATAGGGTCGCATATTTTTCATCAAACTGAACCACATCCAATGCACGAGTGCAATATTCTGGTGTAGAAATGGTGTCGGTTTTTTGTTGAATATCCGATAAAATGAAAAAACCTGCTTTCCCTTTTTTGTTATCTTTTAATAAATTGATAGCATCGTAAGCATGTTGTGGGGTTTCAACTACATAATAATTTAGGTATTTGTCTAAATAACTTTCTACGCAGGTTCGGTAATCGTCTTTTACATTAAACAATTCAGAAAGCAACATGGAGTTATGATTCCAAGCTGCATTTTTATTTAAATATTTAATGCTATCAGGATATCCTTCTAAGCTATCAACCAACGATTTTAATAAATTAAATTCATTTTGCTTTGAATCTAATTTTCTATTTTCTTCAAACTGTTTTACTCTTAATTCTTCAATTTGAGCTTGAGAAGAAAGTAGTTTTTGTGTAGCTTCTTCTTGTTTTTTTAATAAGGAGGTTTGTAAAATATTTTTTTCTTCGAGCTCGGTACTTAATTGTTTTTTTTGTGATTCTTGTTTGTCAATTTCATCTGTACGTTTTTCATTTTCTTCTTCTAATTGCTGAATAGTTCGTTGTTGATTGTTGATGTTATTTTCTGCAATGGCAACATTTTTTTCGGCATCAAATTGTTTAATCTGCAATTGTTGATGCTCTGTTCTTAATTTATCTAAAGTAGATTTTTGCTCATCGTAGATGCTTCTTTTTTCATCTAAGTTTGCTCTTAAATCGTCAAGCTTTTCTTTAAAGGTTTTCAAGGTTTCCTCTTCCGCTACGAGTTTTTCGGCTGCATCTTTTGTTGCTTTTTGCAAAACAGCAGTTTGAATTTTGCTTTCTTCAATCGCAAGTTGAACATTACTTGTTAATTGGTTTAAATGTTCAATGCGCTGGCTCGATAGGTTTTTGTCATTTTCTAAACTGCGTAATTGTCCTACTAATTCATTAAATGCTTTTTGCAAATTATGAAGCTCTTCTTCACGTTTAGTTAGTTCTAGTTTTTGAGCTTCCAATGCTGCGCCATCTTTTGCAAGCACTGTTTCTAAGGCTAATATTTTATCAACTTCATGTTGTTGTTGTGTATTTAATTCTTGGTAAGAAGAGTTGAAATCTTCTAATGAAGCCTTTACAAATTCAACACTTACTTCTTTATATTCACTTTTTATGGCATGATAACGTTCTGCCTTTTTAGCTTGACTCTCTAGCGTTCTTAAATTGTTCGAAATCTCAAACAACAAGTCTTCAATTCGGTTTAAGTCTTGTTCAGTTAAATCTAGTTTTTGTTTGGCTTCTTTTTTTCTTGTTTTGTAAATAGATATTCCAGCGGCTTGCTCCAACATTCTTCGACGGCTATTTTCCTTATCTTTAATAATGTCATCAACCATGCCCAACTCAATAATAGAATAACTATCAGAGGTTACGCCCGTATCCATAAATAAATTGGTTATATCTTTCAAACGGCAGGTTACATCATTTAAGCGATATTCACTTTCGCCATTTTTATAGTATTTTCTTGAAATCGTAACGATGTTAAATTCGGTAGGCAATAAATTTTTGGTATTCTCAAATGTGAGCGACACTTCCGCCAATCCCGAACCATTTCTAGTTTTAGAACCATTAAAAACCAAATCTTCTAAATTGTCTGAACGCAACGATTTTATTTTATGTTCCCCAATAACCCAACGAATAGCATCTACAATATTCGATTTACCACAACCATTTGGGCCCACAATACCCGTTATCTGATTGTCTAAATTAATAATTGTTTTATCTGCAAAGCTTTTAAAGCCCTTAATCTCTAATGATTTTAGTCTCACGTATTTATAATTTATTTAAAAACAAGCCGTGAAGATAAGTGTTCAAATCTTTATTAAAAGCAGGCTGAATATCTCGTTTTTGCCTATGAATAAGGTGGGGATAACTGGTGGAAAGTATTGGTTTTGTGCCCAAATGAACGGTTTAGTGCGTAGAAAAACAGTTGATTTAGTAAAAAAGTCGTTCGTCAAAAATAAAAGGCTTCGCGGAAATGATTTTTATTTCACCGAAATTTATGTGTTCGGGATTAATGAGATAATTAAATTCTTCTTCTACAATTGCAGATGGAACTTTTAATACAAATCCATTTTGGTTTAAAAATTGGGCACCTACCCATTGTGTATAGTCTACATCTTTTATCCATTTTTTTTTGAGAGATTGATAATCGATGGATTGAATATTTTCATTCGGAATTGATATTTTTACTAAACTGAATTCTCTTTTTGAAAGATCATTCATCATATAAACCATGTTTTCTAGCATACAAAGTGAAATGTGCTCAGCGCAATAAACTACTGCTCTGCCAATAGGATTCCAGCGACCACCATAAAGCTTTGCTCCGTAGCCACTAATGTCGTCTTTATATTGAGTATCAACTATTCTATAAATAATCATAACTAGGCTACTATTCCATGTTCTAATCTTCCTAAAATATTAATGACCTCTTGAACACCATCATGCGTAAAAAGCAATTCTCGGGGTGTTTTAAAGTTTAGTGAAAATATTTTTCGATTAATCCAGATGCCAAAATTTTCTTTGCCAAATTGTTTATTTCCTTCTTTTATTAATTTTTTAAACAAAAGAATTCGTTCTATTTGAAGACCATTAAATGATGAATTGTCTTTGGCATATCGTTGTAATGTTCTTTCGGAGGTGTGCAAAAAATCGGCCCATTCTTTTAATGTAAATGTGGCTTGATCGGCAATTTTTTTAAATTCAGAAAAAGTAAAATCTTTAAGAATTACTTCCTTTTTTGCTGTATGAGCTGGCATTTCATAAAATGTAAATGGCTCTGATGCGATTAATTGGTTTTCGTTATTTTCGGTTTTGTATTTTATAGTCTTTTTCATAACTACGTCATTTGTCTCACAAAGTTACGACATCTGTCACAATTAAACAAATCTTTTTTATGAAATTCCAAAATAAAAAAATCCAAATTCCAAAAGCTGCAATCTCAAATAAAAAACCTCTATTCACTAAATTAGCAAATAGAGGTTAATTTCTTATATAAACTCAGATTTCTCTGTGAAAAAACGCTGTTTTCACTGTAGTAATAATTTCCAGATGAAAAGGGAGGTTTTTAAATTTTCACCATCGTCAAAATAGTTGCAACTCCTACAATTGGCTCTTCGGTTTCATCTAAAATTTCTACCAACCATTTTACAATTCCTTTTGGAATATCGTTTTCGTCTTTGGTTTCGGTTGGCAATTTTTCTTTACATGTAAATCGAACTTGAACATTGGTGCCTGGATAAACAGGTTTAGTAAAACGAAGTTCATCAATGCCATAATTTAATAAAACAGGATTGATTTCATAGCTGTCAACAAACAATCCAGCAGCTACAGAAATGATAAAATAGCCATGTGCTACTTGGTGTGTAAACATGGTTCCATCAAAATTTGTTTCTTTGTTGTGTGCATAAAAATGATCGCCACTTAAATCGGCAAATTTATCTATATCTTCAGAAGTGATTAACCGTTTTTCTGTAATTAGTTGATCGCCTATTTTCAATTCATTAAAATGTTTTTTGAATGGATGAGTGTCCTCAATATTTCCTTTTGATCCTTGCTGGTAAATATTTGTAATAGCTGTTAACATTGAAGGAGAACCTTGCACTGCTGTTCGTTGCATATAATGAAGCACTCCACGTTTTCCTCCCATTTCTTCTCCACCACCAGCTCTACCCGGACCACCATGTACTAACATAGGCAAGGGCGAACCATGTCCTGTGCTTTCTTTTGCCGATTCTCTGTTAATTACTAAAATTCTACCATGCATTGATGCGGCCCCCAACACAAAATCTTGAGCTATGTGATGGTCGTTTGTTGCAATACTGCATACCAATGAACCTTTACCCATACGAGCTAATTCAATGGCATCATCCATCGATTTATAAGGAATAATTGTTGAAACCGGGCCAAAAGCTTCAATATTATGACAAGCTAATTTTTCAAAAGGTGCATCATTGTAAAAAACAATCGGACTCATAAAAGCACCTTTGTTTTTGTCGGCTCCTTTTACTTCAAAATTGTCTAAACTGCCAATCACAATTTCATGTTCGGCATTTATTTCTTTTACTTTTTCCAACACGTCGGCACGTTGAGCCAAGCCGGCTAAAGGGCCCATTTTAACACCTTCCACACTCGGGTCGCCAATTTGAGTAGAAAGCAATCGTTGACCTAAAGCTATTTTTACATCTTCTACTAAATTTTCAGGAACAATAATTCTACGAACTGCCGTACATTTTTGTCCTGCTTTTGAGGTTATTTCTCTTGCTACTTCTTTAATAAATAAATCAAATTCTGGCATGTCGGGTTTTACGTCTTCACCTAAAACACATGAGTTTAAACTATCGGCTTCCATCGTAAAATGAACAGCTTGTTCAATTAATTTTGGATGTGATTTTAATTTCTTTCCTGTTTCAGCACTTCCTGTAAACGTAACAATATCTTGCGTTTGCACAAAATCTAAAATGCCTCTTGCACTTCCACAAATTAATTGCAATGCCCCTTCGGGTAAAATATTTGAGGCGATAATTTCCTTAAAAACTACTTCTGTTAAATAAGAAGTAATGGTTGCAGGTTTCACAATGGCAGGTACTCCTGCTAATAAATTCACTGCAATTTTTTCTAACATTCCCCAAACAGGAAAATTGAATGCATTGATATGAATAGCAACGCCTTCTAAAGGCACCATAATATGCTGTCCAATAAAGGTGTTGTTTTTAGAAATTTTTGCCACATCGCCATCTACATAAAAACGCTCGTTGCCAAACTGACGACGCAAACTTGCATTGGCAAACAAATTTCCAATGCCGCCTTCAATATCTACCCAACTATCTATTCTTGTAGCGCCTGTCATGGCACTTATTTTATAAAAATCTTCTTTTTTGCTCAATAAATGAAAAGCTAAGGCTTTCAACATTAAACCACGTTCATGAAACGTCATTTTGCGCAATGCTCTGCCACCTTTTGAGCGACCATATTTCATCATTGCATCAAAATCTAACCCATCAGAGCCAGCTGTAAAAATGGCATCGCCAGTGATGGCATTGTACAATGTTTCAGCAGGTTTTGAACTTTTAACCCATTTGCCTTCGGCGTAATTTTCTAATGCTATTAATGACATATCAAACTAATTTTTGTCAAATATAATACAGAATTTAGGATTTCATTTTTTATGTAAACAAACTCGTTTGGCATCGCAAAAATGTATTTCAAATACTACGCGTTATTATGCTTTTTTATTTCTTAATTTTGGCATCTTATAAAATAATAAAAATGGCAAAAGCGAAAGAAACAAAAAAGAAAGTATCAAAAGATTTTTTTAATGAATCGTCGATGGATTTTATTAAACGATATTTAGATAATGCAGCACCTACAGGGCATGAAACAAGTGGTCAAAAAATTTGGTTGGAGTATTTGAAGCCCTATATTGATACGCACATTGTGGATGCTTATGGAACGGTTGTGGGTGTTATTAATCCAGATGCAGAATTTAAAGTAGTGATAGAAGCACATGCCGATGAAATTAGTTGGTTTGTGAAATACATTACGAGTGATGGGTTTATTCATGTATGCAG
The DNA here is from genome assembly GCA_947461985.1 of Bacteroidota bacterium. GTDB lineage: Bacteria > Bacteroidota > Bacteroidia > Chitinophagales > Chitinophagaceae > OLB11. The sequence goes on from CANHNT010000019.1 coordinate 10,897, forward strand.
AAATGGAGGAAGCGATCATCAAATTGCGCCATCAATGCGTGTAAATATTCATACTAAAAAAGGAATTGTGAGGGGTGTTTTTGGTTGGCCTGCAATCCATGTTCGTACGGCTCAAAATGAGAAAAAACCAGAACCTGAAACCATTTGGATTGATGTGAATTGCAAAAACAAAAAAGAAGTTGAAGCTTTAGGCATTGAGATTGGAACGGTTTGTACGTTTGTAGATGGTTTTGAAGTCGGTAATCATGGTTATTGGATTGCTCGTGCCCATGACAATAGAATGGGAGGTGTGATTATTGCCGAGGTGGCTCGTTTGTTGAAAGAAAATAAAAAGAAATTACCATTTGGTTTATATATCGTGAATTCGGTGCAAGAGGAAGTTGGTTTAAATGGAGCCACCATGATAACGCAACGATTGAAACCCAATGTAGCGATTTGTACTGATGTTACACATGACACCGCAACACCTATGATGAACAAAGCTGCTCAAGGCGAAGCTACTTGTGGTGATGGTCCTGTGGTTTGTGTTGGACCTGCTGTACATAATATTTTACGGGAGTTAATTGTAGATACTGCCAAGAAACATAATTTTAAATATCAATTGCAAGCGGTTAGTCGAGTTACAGGAACTGATACCGATGCATTTGCATTTAGTAATGGAGGTGTTCCTAGTGCGTTGATTTCATTGCCTTTGCGTTATATGCATACAACCGTTGAAACAGTTCATAAAGATGACGTTGAGAATTGTATTAAATTAATGTATGAAGTGTTGTTGAAATTAACTCCAAAAACGAATTTTCAGTATATGTAATTTTTAAATCTAATTATTAATATGTCTGAAAAATATAAATTGATTGTTTATTCATTGACCTTCTTATTCTTAATTAGTTTTCCTTTATGGGTAGAATTTAGTAAGGAAGATGTTTTCCTTTTTTATGGAGTTTATTTATTTGTATTGGTAGTATTTGCATTTAGAATTTATAATTCTTACAGACAAATAAAAATGGGTAAATAAAAAATAGATTAATGTGCCGATGAGTAAAATGCTTATCGGCATTTTTTGTAAATGATATAATTAAAATTGTATTTTTGAATAAAGAAATTGATATGTCTACTATAGAAATTAAAAAAAATATTGTCGATAAACTCGAAAGTGTTCAAGATGTGATTCTTTTAGATGAAATCTATAGAATATTAACTATAGATTTGAATATGGATAATAAATATGTTTTTAGTGAACAGCAATTGTCGGTTTTAAATGAGCGTGATGTTGCTATTGATAAAGGTCATTATTTTACCGATGAAGAAGCCGATAAAGACTTAGAGGAATGGTTAAAAAAGTAGTTTGGTCAATAGGTGCATCAAAAGATAGAAATGAAATAATTTCTTATTGGAATAATAGGAACAAATCAACAGTTTATGGAAATAAATTGATTTTATTATTTAAAGAATCTGTAAGAACTATTCAACTTTTCCCACAAATTGGGAAACCTACATCAAATCCTACAATAAGAATTAAAATTGTAATAGATTATTTAATAATATATAAAGAAACTAACTTAGAGATAAGAATTTTAGCCATTTGGGACTCAAGACAAAATCCTGTTAAATTAGAAGAAAAATTAATATAATAATGCAAAACCCATTCAAAAAAGGCGACATAAAAACCTTCTCAAAAATTGTATTAATCACTGAAATTGCAAAGTTTGAAAGTGGAACCGTGCATGACGTGTATTCTACCTTTTCAATTGCAAAAGATGCGGAGTGGAGTGGGCGTTTATTTGTTTTAGAAATGAAAGAAAAAGATGAAGAAGGCATTGGAACTAAAATTTCTGTTGAACATAAATCTCCAGCCTTTGTGGGAGATGAAATCAATTTTATTGCCACGTTTGAAGAAATTACAGAACGAGGAGAAATCATTACGTCTTTTCAAGCTTTTTGTGGTGATCGATTAATTGCCAAAGGCATTCAAGGACAACGCATATTGTTGAAAACTGTTATTGATGAAAAATTCCAAGAATTAAATTCAAACATCCAAAATAAATAATATTCAATCTCTAATTTCTCTCAATAAACTCAAAATATATTATTTAAATTCTCCGTTTTCTCTGTGTAAAATCGCTGTTATCTCTGTAGTAAAATGAATTTCATTACTGTACATCTACGAAATTTGTGGCAACTTTTTCAGCCCAAATCTTGTACTCTTCTTTCGAATAATGCAATTTATCTTCAGCTAAATATGTGTCATTCTTAGCATGTTCTCTTGTAGATGTTGTTACATCAATATATTTACAACCAAAAGATTCCGTAATTTCTTTATTGATTTTATTAAATGCATCAATTTGATTTGAGGTTTCAACTTTATCTTTTTCAGTATTGAAAGGTGTTAATCCCCAATCAGGAATGGATAATACGATTGCATTTTTTGTTTCTCCTTTAGCAAATAATATTGCTTGACATAATAAAGAATAAAATTGCCATTCATATTCTTCCAAACTTCTACCACGATATTGATTATTTACACCAATTAAAAGGGTGACTAAATCATAATCTAAACTTGGTTTTTCTTTGGCAATGGCTAATGACAATTCATCGGTGGTCCAACCGGTTATAGCAATTAATTTATCTAGTGTTATTTCAATTCCTTTTTCGTTTAAAATAGAAACTAATTGAGAAGGAAAGTTATCGTTGTAATTCACTAATTCTCCTATGGTGTAACTATCGCCCAATGCTAAATATTTCATCTTTACTTTGATTTAAAAGAGATTAAAATTGTTTCCATTTCTTTTTGAAATAAGTCGGCATTTTTTTCATCAGCTGTGCCATTAAAATTATATCCCATACTGTCTTTTGTGTTGAAGTATGTATATCC
>CANHNT010000020.1 GCA_947461985.1 Bacteroidota bacterium
TGATTGTGGCCAACTAAAATTTGTACGTTTCTATCAATAAAAAAAATCCAAATGGGTTTCACTAACACATTTAGTAAAAGCATTATTTGAATATTTGATATGAAATATTTCTTTAGCATTCGTTTAATCGACTATGCAATAATAAACTATAAAAAAATGCCATCTAATAAATAGATGGCATTTTTTGCAAACTGAACGAATTCATTAATTTTTAGAAAATTTAATTATTTGGCTTTCATTTCCATTATTGAGAATGACTGTATAAATTCCACTGGAAAAATTGAATGTCGGAATGTCAATTATTTTTTTATTATTTTTTGTTTCAAAACTTGCTGAATAAACGATTTTGCCAATTGCATCTATAATTTTAATATCAAAAATAGTTTCATTCAGGGTGCTTAATGATAACTGGATATTATTGTTTGTAGGATTGGGATACAACGACACTTCGTCTTTATTTATACAATTTAAATTGATCCACTTTGTTGAAGATTTCATTGATTGTTCATCAAAATCAATTGCAACTAAACGATATTCATTGATTCCTGAAGTTGCCATTCTATCTACAAAATGGTAAGATTGATTCGCTGAATTATTTCCTTTGGCATTTACGGTTCCTATTACTTCAAATGTTGAATGGTTTAATTTTCGTTCGATATTATATTTTGAAACATTTCTTTCTTCTATTGTGTTCCAATTAATATGCACGATACAATTATTTTCAAGTACCCTAAAATCTCCAAAAACTACAGGCAATGCAGCATTTAATTTCAACATATTAAAATATGCGGTAGCCGTATCACACACCGATGAAATTGCATCATCACAAATACGATAAATGAATTTATCTGGGCCCGAATACCCTAATTCGGGAGTATAAATAAATATTCCATCAGTATTTAAAGATACTATACCATGCACAGGTTCACTCACTTTTGCAAAAGTGAAATTGTCATATTGTGGGTCAAAATCATTTAAACCTAGATTAGATATGAACGTTGCATTCTCTAACGTAATATATGAATCATCATTCGCATACGTCTGATTAATCGATATTGGTTGTGAGGAAACTTCTATAAAAACGGTAGTAGAATCACAAGTAGAATTGATATTATAATCACAAATTGAATAGGTAAATTTATCCGTTCCTACAAAATTACTATTGGGAGTGTAGGTTACCGTTTTATTTGAAATGAATGAAATCGTCCCGTTTAATGGGTTCGTTAAAATTGTAGGCATTAATATAGAATCTAACTGTGGATCATTATCATTACATAAAATGCACAGCTCAATGGATTGATTGAATGCTGTTGTAGCTTGGTCTATTTGTGCCGAAATAGAATTCGTTCCGTTAACATATTCATTTATTATTATAAATGAAATGGTTGAGGTGTCTTTTATGTTCATTGGAGGCGGAGACGTTATAATGTATTCGATTTCATCTTTCCCTTCAAAATTAAAAGTAGGCGTATAAATATAGGTTCCATTAGAGTTTAAAACCAAATTTCCCGTATTCAAACTATCTAATTTGGTATAAATAGTACCCGGTAAAATAACATCATTTGTGGCAACATTGCCTGTAACTATAGTTCCTGTAATGGTGTTATTGATGTCTGCATTTGCTATAAAAGTGGGTTTATACATATTTATACTCACCAAAGCTGTATCTGATGCTACTGGAATGCCATTGTCTGTAATTCGATATTGAAAAAAATCATTGCCTGCATACCCTGTAATTGGGGTATATAAAATACTTCCATTTGCATTTACCACAACCGTTCCATGCATTGGATTTACCACTATTGTAGGATTGCTAATGGCATTACCTTGTGGATCTGTATCATTTCCTAATACGGAAATCACTGATGATATGTTGACATTGGTCGTATCTATATCGTCGACTGCATTTACAGAATTGATGGCAAAAAATAGATTGGCTGTATCGCATATATTCATTGGCGATGATGAACACACTTGATATCGCACACTGTCGGTACCAATGGCATTTACAATGGGTGTGTAGGTAAAATTTCCTGCGGAGGTCATTACAATGCTTCCTTTGCTAGGAGTTCCAATCACTGAATAAATGCTGTTTAATAAAATCGTATCATTGTTTGAAACATTGCCAGTTACAATTGCATTTTTTAATGAAGTTGTAAAGTCGTTTATGGCATTGTGAGTCGTTACACCAAAATCTAATCCGCTTAAATTACTTGTAGCGGTATTCACAATTTGGCTTAATGGCGATGTGCTTATCCAATTAGAATTGATTGATGCAGAAGGAGGTAAATTATTCATTACGGCTATATTGGAAGCCAATAATATTTGCATCCCAATACCATTGGTTGGCACTGCGTTTAAGGTATAAGTTCCATTTGCATTGACTGCAACACTTTGCAACACCAAATGCGTAACCGGATCAATTAACACAACATACATAGGAATGCCCATGGTAGTTCCCACTTCTCCTAAACTATATATATTGGAATTTGTACCATTCGCACTCCCATTTCTATCATTCCAAATAGTGCCAGTAATTTGTAAACAATTTAATGTAACCGTAACCGAATCCTTAACTTCTACACCCCATCCAAACGTATTGATTGTTCTTGCATTCCCAAAATCATCACATTGTAAATTGTTACTTTCATTCGAGCCAACAGCTAAAGCTGGTATTGTTTGAGTTAAATTTCCATTCCCACTCCAAGCATGACAAGGCGAATTTTCCCCCAAAAACAAATTGCTGGTTCCAGCTCCTGTTGTGTTATTTCCAAATTCAGCAGGAGAACTGCAAGTTGTCCCAATATTTGTTAGCGGAGAATCATCCCAATAAACCTTTAAATTAGCATTGTTAATCGGCAAAATAGAAGAAATATTCATTCCGAATTTATTAATTTCTCCATCATAAATTGGAAAATTAAATCGACCTTTTAGGAAACTTAAAACTAATTTAAATTGACTTCCAGAGTTAACCGGGTTTCCTAAGCCATTCAATCCATTCCAACTTATTGTATTTAAACCAGGCACTACATTAAACTGTTCTATTATTAAATCTGAAGTGTTAGATTGATAACCATTTATTCCATTTAAATCCAATAATAATCTTACATCTCCTTTTTCATAAACCGTGTATCTTATTGAATAAGAAGAAGAACAACCAATTAATGCTGGTGACATTAATTTCGGTCGCAGAGGTATTGAACCACTAGGAAACGCAATATTATCTGGCACATTTAAAAATAATTTAAAGCCATCAATAAATGTTGGTGATGTGGCATTATTACTTGAAATTCTGTCTACATTAAAATTACCCGTGTTATTGATCCCATATTTATTAACAACCAAATCAAACGAAATTGGTTTAAACTCGTCATTTACTTGAAATTTGACCGTACAGCTATCATCTGACAGTGCAAAAATGGAAGGTGTCGCTTTTTGATCAGAGTTTGTATAAAAACTAGTTGGATGAACAGCATTTAAAGCCCATTTACTACAATAAACTCTTCCATTATATCTTATTCCAGCAGTATTTGCTATTTGAAAATCCCAAAATGGAGAATAGCATAACACATTTGAAGGAAGCTGGGTTACTCCCCCATCAGCACTTCGGTATAAATTAATATAATACGCTCCATTAGAATCAGGATCAAAACTCAGTGGTGCGTAACCACCCATAGTAGAACCGGTTATATTGGCTCCAATAGTTGCTTCAGACCAAGTATTAATATGTCCGTTTCCTGAACTAGGTAAATTTATTTGAGAAAGCAATGTACCTCCCGGAGAATAAATTCGCATAAAAACATCCGCTATTGCTGGATTTGTAACAATAATTGAAGAATAATTTCTCCAATTAAAGCCGAAATAAAAATTTTCTATCGTATGATCATTTACCCGAAAATAAATTCTATTATCTTTTGGACAATCTAAAAAATTACCCCTATTTTGACTAGGCAATATAGAAAGGGCTGAAATAATTGTACTATCAGGTGATATTGAACTTGTTCCTTCTGCATTCATTAATTTTGAAAATGATAGAATTACGAGTAACAACACATATTTGATAAATGCTTGATTGTAAAAGAGCTGTTTCATTTTTTTATTTTGAATATTAAAATAACATTGCGAATATAATGCCACGAAACACATAAAAATAATTAATATTTATATTTTATATATTTGTATGCCCAAATAATTAATATTCAATGTTTTAATAAATAAATTAAATTACAAAGTGTATAAAATGAAAAAAAAGCTTACCAATCGACATGATAATATTTATAAATTAATTTAAAATAGATGAATATATTTGCGAACAGAATGAAAATTGCAGTTAATGCTCGTTTCCTACTAAAAGGCAAACTTGAAGGGATAGGTTGGTTTACACATGAAGTTTTGAAACGGGTTGTTCAAAATCATCCTGAACATGAATTTATTTTTATTTTCGACAGACCTTATCATGAAGATTTTATTTATGGGAAAAATGTTACGCCTATTGTTGTTCCACCTCCGGCAAGGCATCCCATTTTATGGTATATTTGGTTTGAATGGTCAGTGAAGTTGGTACTAAAAAAGCACAAGCCCGATTTATTTATTTCAACAGATGGTTTTTTATCGCTTTCTACCAAAGTGCCGCAACTGTTGGTCATTCATGATTTAGCCTTTGAACATTTCCCCGAACATTTGCCTTTCAAGTTTCGATATTATTTACGAAAATTTACACCAAAATTTGCCCAAAAAGCAAAACATATTGTCTCCGTTTCTACGTTTTCAAAAAATGATTTAATAGAAACCTATGGCGTTCCTGAAGAAAAAGTTTCGATTGTCTACAACGGTGCCAATGATTTATATAAACCGCTGTTGTATGAAGAAAGACAAGAAATAAAAGAAAAATACGCTCAAGGTGCTGAATATTTTGTTTTTGCTGGTGCTTTGCATCCTCGTAAAAATGTATTGACCCTTTTAGAAGCTTTTACATTTTTTAAGAAAAAGCAACGAAGCAATATGAAATTGCTCATTGTGGGTAGAATTGCTTGGAATGCAGAAGAAATTCAAGCGAAACTTCAGCAGCATCCGTTTAAAGAAGATGTTTTGCATTATGATTATATGCAAGTAGAAGAATTGAGTAAAGTCATTGGTGCTGCCTATGCCTTAACCTTTGTATCTATTTTTGAAGGCTTTGGAATTCCTATTTTAGAAGCCATAAAATGCGATGTGCCTAGCATTTGCTCTAACACGTCCTCAATGCCTGAAGTTGCAGGCAATACAGCAATTCTTGTCAACCCGTTAGATATTGAAGAAATTGGCAATGCCATGCGCACGCTTTATAAAGACGAACAATACCGTTCACAACTAAAAGATAATTGCAAAGCACAAGCAGAAAAATTTAGTTGGAATAAGAGTGCTATTGATTTTTATGAAGTGGTGAAGAGATTTCAGATTTGAGATTTGAGATTTGAGAGTTTCATATTCGTAATTCGAATTTCGTAATTCAAAATTAGTGATTTATCGTTTGAATAGTTATCTTTGAACCTTTACAACGTAAAACCACAATGGCAACGACTGCAACACCGATTTACAACATAAAACTTGATCAATTTGAAGGACCTTTCGATTTGTTATTGTTTTTTATTGAACGGGATGAACTGGATATATATAACATTCCAATTTTTCAAATTACATCCGAGTTTTTAACGCACATAAAAACATTAGAAGAACTCAATATTGAATTGGCAAGTGAATTTATTTTGTTTGCTTCCACATTAATGAGAATTAAAGCCAAAATGTTGATTCCTCGTAAAGAAATAGATGAGCAAGGCAATGAAATTGACCCACGTAAAGAGTTAATAGACAAAATATTAGAATACAAACGCTTTAAAGAAGCCTCAGAAGAAATGACCCTCATGGAAGCCAACCGTGTGTTGCAAAAAAAACGGGCAAATGCCATGAAAGAGTTGGCCGAAATTGGTGAAACCATGAGCGAAGGCACCGATGTTCAATCGATTACAGTTTTTAAATTGTTTCAACAATATGAAAAAGTAATCAAAAAAATGAACCAACGGAATGAAAAACCGCAACATGTAGTAGTTAAATACAATTACAGCATGGAAGGTCAACGAGACTATTTAATGGATTGGGTGAAACGGGATACTAAAGTTGCTTTTGAACGTGTTTTTCAAGAATGTGAAACAAGAGTGCATGCTTTATTTAATTTTTTAGCCTTATTGGAACTCTCTCAACAAAAATATTTGACCCTTTTAGTAGGTGAAGGTCGCAATAACTTCATCATTGAATGGAATAACAATCGGGAAGAAGAAGAAGAAAATCCTCAATTTTCTGGATTTAATTAACTAAAAAAATATCTAATTTTATTTACAAATGATTCAACGTAAACAATCAATTTGGCTTTTATTAGCAACAATCATTTTAACGCTTGCCTTTATTTTGCCTTATGGCATCAACAAAGTAGACTCTCCCACTCCTTTAGAAACAATGCTTTCAGCAAAAAATAATATTATTTTAATGATATTGACTATAGTAGCAGCTGCAACAAGTTTCTTTTCTATTTTTCTTTACAAAAACAGAAAACAACAAATGAATTTTACGTTTATTCCAATATTATTAGCAATTGGAATGATTGGTTTTGAAATTTACAATACCTATATGACTCAAGTTGGAAACAAAATGGTGGTTGGGCTTTATGGCTCTAATTTAATTATTGGAATTTTCTTACCTGTTGTTGCAATCATCTTAATTGCAATGGCTTACAACGGAGTAAAAAGCGATGAAAAATTAATTAGAGATACGGATAGACTTCGTTAATATTCAATGATTAATTACAAATTATTAATGGTTAATTAGTACCTATTCATTATTATTCAATCTACATTACAAATTATTCAAAATTCATGAAAATAACTTTCATATTTTGGATTAAAAAATTGAAATTTAACTATAACTTTGTGCCTTATGTCAAGCATTAAACTCCTTTTAGCAAACGATAAAGTAGCAGGAATTAGATATTTTGAAACCTACCATCAACATGGAGGTTACAAATCAGTAGAAAAAGCGTTCGAGATGACTCCCGATGAAATTACTGAAGAGGTTAAGAAAAGTGGACTTCGTGGTCGAGGTGGTGCTGGTTTCCCTACAGGAATGAAATGGAGTTTTTTGGCAAAGCCAGAAGGTGTTCCTCGTCATTTAGTAGTGAATGCAGACGAATCTGAGCCTGGCACGTTCAAAGACAGATATTTGATGGAACATCATCCACATATTTTAATTGAAGGAATGATTGTATCCTCATTTGCGTTGGGGGCAAATGCATCTTATATTTATATCAGAGGTGAATATGCTTGGATAGTTGACATATTAGAAGAAGCCATTGAAGAAGCTAAAAAGAATGGCTTTTTAGGTAAAAATATTTTAGGAAAAGGCTACGATTTAGAAATTTATGTGCAACGTGGAGCCGGTGCCTACATTTGTGGTGAAGAAACCGCTTTAATAGAATCATTAGAAGGAAAACGGGGCAATCCAAGAATTAAACCGCCATTCCCAGCCATTAAAGGTTTATGGGAAAGACCAACCGTGGTTAATAATGTGGAAACCATTGCTGCTGTTGTGCCAATCATAAATATGACGGGTGATGAATATGCAAAAATTGGTGTGGGTAGAAGCACAGGAACTAAATTAATTTCAGCTTGCGGTAATATTAATAAACCGGGTGTTTATGAAATAGACATGACGATTAGTGTGGAAGAATTTATTTACAGCGAAGAATATTGCGGTGGAATTCCTAATGGCAAAAAGTTAAAAGCTTGTATTCCTGGAGGTTCATCCGTTCCAATTGTTCCTGCCAATTTATTATTTAAAACTGCGACTGGTGAAACTCGTTATATGAACTACGAATCATTATCGGATGGTGGGTTCGCCACGGGCACAATGATGGGTTCTGGTGGATTTATTGTGTTGGATGAAGATCAATGTATTGTTCGCCACACCATGACATTAGCTCGTTTTTATAATCATGAAAGTTGTGGCCAATGCTCTCCTTGTCGTGAAGGAACGGGCTGGATGTATAAAATATTAAAGAAAATTGAAGCTGGAAAAGGCACCATAGCAGACATTGATTTGCTTTGGGATATTCAACGTAGAATTGAAGGAAACACCATTTGCCCATTAGGAGATGCTGCTGCATGGCCTGTAGCTGCTGCCATTCGTCACTTTAGAGATGAATTTGAATGGCATATTACCCATCCTGAAGAAGCTATGGTACGCAATTTTGGTATTGCCAATTATGCTGATGCAAGAGAAGTAGCAGTGCCTGCATAAAAAGATTCTGAATAAATATACAAAAAACGGTCGCAAATTGCGACCGTTTTTTGTATTTAGCTTGCTTTTTTGGGAGAGTTAAAAATATCATTAATTTTACTTTCCGTATCGCCTAAAAAATCTTTTAAACTTGCCATCCCTTTTTCTTTCAACTCTTCCATATAATTAGAAACAGTGGTGGTGGCTTTTTCGGCTTCTTCTTTCAAATCAGTCGCTTGTTCTTTCAATTTTGTGAGCATTTCTTCCTTTTCTTCCGAAGTCATACTGTTGTATTTCATTATGGCAGCTCCTGCAGCTGCGCCCAACAAAAATGTGGCAATGTGTTTTGAATTTACGTTCATGGTTTTTGGTTTTGGTTTAAAAGGTTTACAATTAGCATATTAATAATTTACACGTTTTTTTTTCAATGTATTATTATTTGCTATACAAATTTACTAAAAAAAAAATGAATGAGATTCTTTTAAAATTGAAAATTATCATTTTTAAAAAAGTTCTATTTCTTAGCTTGATTTGATTAAATTTGATAAAATTTTTATTTTGAAAAAACATTTACTTTTTTTATTTTCTTTTTGTTGCATAAGCATTTTTGCAAAAGCACAAGTTGCTGGTGATACCATTGTAACCAATTCCTTTAATTACACACAAACTTATGGCTCCGGCATTAGAGACACCATGATTAACTTCCCTAACTTACCAGGAGTTACTTATGAAAAAATTTATATGCTCTACAACATGCGCTGTAAAAATGGAGTTGTAGGAAATTTAGTACCTCCTACTGGAAAAAATGGCTGTGGCGAATGGGATTACAGTTGCAATACCTACATTACTGATTCTACAAAAATAGATTCCACAAAAACCAAAGGGCCTTCTCATGTAATTACTGGTTTTTCTGGTGCAACCTACAACTATACAACGAATCCTACTTTCACCTATTATAAATACAATCAGCAACAAGTTATCAATACAACTACCCTTACGGAAACTTCCGCTTTAATAGGTGCAGGTACTTCAAGTACTCATTTGGCTTTGCATACGCAATTGCAAAATGGAAAATCCTATTTTGTATACACTGCTTCTGAATTAACTGCAGCAGGATTGGTAGCAGGAAATATTTCGAGTATTAAATTAAATGTGCTCAATATTGGAAACGGTGCTCAATTTTTTAAAATAAAAATGAAACACACTAGCCAATCGGTATTAGATGCTCGTTTTCCTGAAACTACAGGCTTCTCTGAGGTCTATTTTTTAAATACTAATTTTACGTTAGGTTTAAATCAATTATATTTTTACAACAATTTTAATTGGAATGGGACCGATAATATTTTAGTTGAATTGAGTTTCTCAAACCCAAATGCAGGTACAGACATTCTATTATCGAGCGATGTAAATTCAACTAATAAAGGATTAATTACAAACTTAAATGATTATCATTTTGAGTTCGATGGTTCTAATAAAATTAGTATGGGAAATGCAAAATTCAATACCATTTCTACTCAAATGAGTATTAGTTTTTGGGCAAATGGAAATTCGAATTATTTACCCACAAATACATCCATTTTAGAAGCCACTAACAATGCAGCAGCAAGACAAGTTAATATTCATTTTCCATGGTCAAATTCATCTATTTATTGGGATTGCGGAAATGCTGCTGCAAACGACAGAATTAATTTATTAGCTACAGCTGCCGAATTTGCTGGCAATTGGAACCATTGGACATTTACTAAAAATACACTTACGGGAGTAATGAATATTTACAAAAATGGAAGTTTATGGCATACCGGAACGGGAAAAACTATTCCAATTGAAGTAACCAATATGGTTTTAGGAATGAATGGAGGCGCCAATTATGTTTACTATGGTAAAATTGATGAATTGAGTATTTGGAATACAGAATTATCTCCAACTGAAATTCAAGATTGGATGAATAAAACAATTACAAATGCGCATCCTCAATATGCTAGTTTGCAAGCCTATTATCCTTTTAATGAAGGAACTGGAAATAGTTGCAACGACAATTCGACAACTCCTTCTAATAGCACGGTAATTGGAAATCAATTATGGTCATTGACGAAAGGAAAAGACATCTATAAAAACTTTGAAGAAACAAACAACAGACCTCAAGTAACCTTTGTACAAGGAACGTATACTCAAACAATTACCTCTACAACTGTTTTGGATTCTGTCTTAAATAACAAAAATACAGTTTCGGCTTATGCTGTTACCAACAATAATTATTCATTAGCATCTACCAATGCATATTTCAAAGCAGGATATACTTATGTTTATGATGGCGATAGCGGTTTATTAGTAGATTCTGTTTTGGTGCCCACTCAAAACACAATCAATATAACGAGTTTAAATTACATGATTAAGTCTCCGTCTCGTTTTCAAATTATGTCTTTCGTAACCCCTTATGGCAATGGTTTGGATTTAGGAATAAACGGAAAAACGTACACATTTGACGTGACAGATTATGCGCCTATTTTAAAAGGTTGGAAACGAATGACGATGGATGCTGGAGGACAATGGCAAGAAGATATGGATATCAAATTTGTATTTATTGTAGGAACGCCTCCTGCAAATATTAAAGACATTAATAATTTATGGAAAGTAGAAAGTGTAGGTTATTCTTCCATATTAAATGATGATAAATTTGAATCAAGAAATGTGATGATGGATGCAAACGCAACTGCATTTAAAATTAAAACTGCCATTACGGGTCATGGTCAAGAAGGTGAATTTATTCCTCAAAATCATTTTTTAAATATCAATGGAGGCGCTAAAGAATTTGCTTGGGATGTTTGGAAAGAATGTGGAGCAAACCCTGTTTATCCTCAAGGTGGCACTTGGATTTATGACCGTGCAGGATGGTGCCCAGGCATGTCGACAGAAACGAAAGAATCCTTTATTACATCTTACATAACACCAGGTTCAATAGCCAATATCGATTATGGTTTATTGACTGCTACAGGTTCTTCTGATTATTGGGTCAGCAATCAATTAGTAACCTATGGTGCACCCAATTTTACTTTAGATGCAAGCGTAGTAGACATTAAAAACCCAAGCAACAAAGTTGAATATGCTCGTACAAATTCTATTTGTAAAAATCCAACGATAGTCATAAAAAATACGGGGTCAAATGCGTTAACAAGTTTAACGATCGACTATTGGGTAAATAACAATACCACAAAAGAAACGTATAATTGGACGGGCAATTTAGCTTTTTTAGAAACAGCTGAAGTGGTTTTGCCTACTGGCTCTACCTTATGGAATTCATTGAATGGGCCCAACAACAATGTATTTAATGTAGAAATAAAAAATCCGAATAATGGAACGGATGCCTATTCATTTAATAACAAAATGAGTACTCCTTTTAAAATCACCAATGTAGTTCCTGCTGATTTTGTTTTGTGGACTAAAACCAATTTGTTTGCCAATGAAACGAGTTATAAAATCGTGGATGAAAATAACAACACCATTTTATCAAGAACCAATTTATTGAATAGTACAAACTACAGAGATACACTGCATTTAGGCTTTGGTTGTTATCAATTAATTATTGAAGACAATGATGGCGATGGATTAAGTTTTTGGGCAAATAATGACGGAGCTGGTTTTGCTCGATTAAGAACGTTGACTAACTCAACCATCATTAATTTTCAAGGTGATTTTGGAAAATCGTTGATCTATAATTTTACCATTAACTTCCCTTTATCGTACAATGAAATAAATAATATCAATGAAATTGCTGTTTATCCAAACCCTGCATCAAAACAGTTTGTAGTGGAAGGCAACAATATGTTTACGAGTTCGATAACTGTTTTTAATAATTTAGGTCAACCAATTTTTATTCCTTCTACAATTGAAAATAATAAAATTAAATTTGACAGTGCTAACCTTCCAACAGGATTGTATTTTGTTGTTATAAATGAAGTCAATGGAACCACACAAACCAAGAAAATTCAAATAGAAAACGATTAATAATTTTTACCAAAACCAAAAAAGCCTTTTTATAATTCCATTTGTAAAAAGGCTTTTTTGTTTAAATTTTGTATCTAAATCCGAAGGAAATATTTTCTTGCAAAAACATAAAATGTTGACTTGCTTTATCTGTTTTAAATTCTGTAGTGCGAATATCGGGCATATTAATATAACCTGCTTTAAACTCCCCTTGAATAAAAAAGAATTGATAAAAGGTAACATTAAGTGCTATCACAGGTGCGAAACCAAAGCCAGCAATATGAAATTCATCGTAGCGATTGTTCTTTAATAAATGGGTATTTGTTTTAGGATACATCAATCCAGCACCGAATCCTGCAATTGCATTCATATCAATATCTAAATATTTAGATTGCTTTATTTTTTTAAAATTAAATAAATGTTCTTTTCTCCTTAATTCCAAATTCAAGTAATTTAATCCATCTGTATGTTCAAAAGTTAAAAAATCACTTTTTAATTGAATATTACTCCCTGAATACGTACCATTATAAGTTGAGTCTGTGGTAGAAATATTCCCATTGATAGAAACGATTTGATCTTGTTGCATCACATATTTCATGTGATCGAAACCAAATGACAATTGCCAATTATGCTTAAAAAAATAACCTACCCTGAAATCATATTGAGGAATCGTAATGCGACTTAATTTAAAATAAGGATCAAAACCAAAAGGAGATTGTCTGTCTTTTGCTACAATTTGATTAAGGGTAAAATTATAATTAGTGCCTTTTAAATGCAAATCCGATTGAGTGAATTGCCCTCTATTCCACCCCCAAGAAATAGACACTTCATTTTTAAAGGTTTTACGTTGAATCTTATTTTTAGCCTCCATTGACAAATGCACTAAAAAAAGTAAAATAAAAACTACACAAAACTTACTATTACTTGACATATTGAACAAATATATAATTTAAAAGTACCTAAAAATAAGTTTATTATAATTAATACAAGACTAATTTAGTAAAATGATATAATTAAAGTAATTTTAAGTTTCAAAAATTCATATGCGTTTAAAATTATTATTTGCAATTTCATCCCTTATTATTCTTTCAAGCATCATCATGCTTAAAGGAACTTCATTCGATTTTCAAGCGCATGATGTTAATGAAGAAAGCTCTAAAAAAAGAGAATGGGAACGTCAACAATTTGCCGACCCAGCAACAGGAGAAATTCCTGTTGGTTATCGTTTAAAAGAATTGTCTTTTTTACACGAATATTATCAAACAACTAAAAATAGTTTAAACAAAAAAACAAGAGGCACCACTTGGAACTCAAGAGGGCCTTGGAATGTGGGTGGACGAACAAGAGCATTTGCAATTGATGTTGCCAATGAAAACCACATTATAGCCGGGCAAGTTTCTGGTGGAATTTGGCAAAGTAACGATGCCGGTTCCACTTGGACCAAAGTAAGCGACCCCAATGCCA
>CANHNT010000021.1 GCA_947461985.1 Bacteroidota bacterium
ATTAAATCGTAATTAATTACTTCTTCGGTTACACAGTGCTCAACTTGAATACGTGTGTTCATTTCCATAAAATAAAAATTACGATGTTTGTCTACTAAAAACTCAATGGTACCCACACCTTCATAACTAATAGCACTGGCTGCTTTAATGGCTGCATCGCCCATTCGTTGGCGCAAATCATCTGTCATAAATGGCGATGGACTTTCCTCTACTAATTTTTGATGTCGGCGTTGAATAGAGCAATCACGCTCACTTAAATGACAAACTTTTCCATATTGATCACCAGCTACTTGTATTTCGATATGACGAGGCTCTTCTACATATTTTTCCATGTAAAGTCCGTCATTTTTAAAAGAAACAGCCGCTTCAGCTTTTGCATTTTCAAATGCTTTTTCTATTTCGCTATCTTTCCAAACGATGCGCATACCTTTTCCACCACCACCAGCTGTTGCTTTGATGATAACAGGATAGCCCATTTTTTTAGCTTCTTTTTTTGCATGAGGAATTCCTTCTAACAAACCTTCACTACCCGGCACCACAGGAACTCCTGCTTTAATCATGGTTTCTTTGGCAGATATTTTATCCCCCATTCTATTTATCATATCAGGAGTTGGCCCAATAAATTTAATATTATGTTGACCACAAATTTCAGCAAACTTAGCATTTTCAGCTAAAAAGCCATAACCTGGATGAATAGCATCTGCATTTGTAATTTCTGCAGCTGCCATAATATGAGGAATATTTAAATAAGAATCTGTACTGGAAGGTTTACCAATACAAACGGCTTCATCAGCAAATTTTACGTGTAAACTATCTTTATCAGCAGTAGAATATACAGCTACTGTAGGAATACCCATTTCTTTACAAGTTCGGATAATTCGTAAAGCGATTTCGCCTCTGTTTGCTATTAATATTTTTTTAAACATTTTATCTAATTTGATGATTCGTAAATTTGATCATTAGCCTATTTGATATTTTTTTTTTAGTTTATCATTTAGTAATTTTATCAAATTGATTTTTTAATTTATAAAAGATTTGAAAATTTGAAAATGTTTAGAATTAATTTATGAAGACATCATCAAATCATCAAACCACCAAATTAATTAAGGTTGCACCAAAAATAAAGGTTGGTCATACTCAATAGGAGATGCATCATCAACCAAAACTTTTACGATTTTACCGCTTATTTCACTTTCAATTTCATTAAACAGTTTCATCGCTTCTACAATGCATAAAACCTGCCCTTCTTTTATGTCGTCGCCAACATTAATAAACAACGGTTTTCCAGGACCGGCAGAACGATAGAATGTACCAATCATTGGAGATTTAATTGTAATTAAATTATCCGCTGTAACTTCTGCCACTGGTGTAGGTGCAAGAGGAACGGCAACTGGCGCAGGTGCATTGTGAACTGGCACTACTGCTTGATGAATGGCTTGCGGCGCCTGACTCATAACTACTGTACCCCCTTGACGAA
Organism: Bacteroidota bacterium; assembly: GCA_947461985.1. Classification (GTDB taxonomy): domain Bacteria; phylum Bacteroidota; class Bacteroidia; order Chitinophagales; family Chitinophagaceae; genus OLB11. Next base: position 1,478 of record CANHNT010000021.1, read on the forward strand.
TTGTAATTTTAAAATCACCTTTCTCTAATTTTAATTCATTCACATTAGAATGATTAACTGCATTAATTAAATTATTGATTTCTTCAATATTAAATATTGCATTGGGTGAATTTTTAGATATTGTAGCTACGGCAACTGACTTTTTCGGTGCAATTGCTTTTTTTGTAGTTGTAATTGGTTTTGCTTTTGTCGGCACAGATTTAGACGCAACTTTTAAAGACGATTTTGTTGGCACTTTTTGTGGAGCCGCTTTTTTTGCTTTAGCCATGATTTTATATTTAATTGAATAAATTTAATTATTTTATAATTTAGTATATTACGATTTTACTCGTTCTACGTATTCTCCAGTTTTTGTGCTGATACGAATCATTTCACCTTCATTCACAAATAAAGGAACATTTACAGTAGCACCAGTTTCTATAGTGGCTGGTTTTAATGTTTTTGTAGCGGTATCTCCTTTCATTCCTGGCTCACTGTAAGTTACTAGTACCTCAATTTTATCAGGTAGTTCTACACTAATTGGCATATCTGTTTCTCCATTCGTAAAAACAGTAACTTCTTGACCATCTTTTAAAAATTGAGGGGCACTTACTAAATTTTCAGTAACTGTGATTTGCTCAAATGTTTCATTATCCATAAAACTATACCCTGTTTCATCTTTGTAAAGATATTGATATATTTTTTTCTCAACTCTAACAACACTGATTGTTTCTCCACTGTTCCAAGTGTGTTCTATTGTTCTTGCATTGTCTACTCCTTTTAATTTTGCCCAAACTTTTGCAGCGGAACGTGCTGTTTTATTTTGTCCAAATTCTACTACTGAATATAAACTATTATCTAATTTGATAATTAAGCCTGAACGCATATCTGCTGTTGTTGCCATACTAAATACTTTTTTTATAAATTTAACTGGCAAATATAAACACATTTAGTTAATAATATCTAAAAGAAATGCACATTAATTCACAACCTAGTGATTGTTATTTTTGTAAAAAATTACTTGAGGCTTTTATCATCTATTAAAATACTGAATTCTTGACCTTTAAGTAAAATATTTTTTATTTATTTTGCTATTTTTGATTTCCATCCTTTTAAATAAAACTCCTTGGTTACTATGATTTTTATCTATTTTTATGGCTCTAATTATAATTCTTATGAAGCATGAAAAAACGTGTTATTGGCCAGGAAATGATGAATTGATGGTTCAATATCATGACGAGGAATGGGGCAAACCCATACATGATGACGCAAAACATTTTGAATTTATTTTATTAGATACCTTTCAAGCAGGTTTGAGTTGGAAAACAATTTTGCACAAAAGAATGCATTTTAAGAAAGCTTTTGACAATTTTAATTATAAAAAAATAGCACAATACGATGACGCCAAACTTCAAGAATTAATGCTCAATGCAGGAATTATTCGAAATCGATTAAAAATAAATGCTACTGTATCTAATGCAAAAGCATTTATGTTAATTCAAAAAGAATTTGAAAGTTTTGATAATTATGTTTGGAAATTTGTCAATAATAAACCAATTGTCAATAAATATAAAACTCACCAAGATATTAAAGCTACATCGCCTGAAAGTGATGCTTTAAGCAAAGATTTATACAAAAGAGGTTTTAAATTTGTGGGATCAACTATTATTTATGCTTACATGCAAGCAGCAGGCTTAGTAAATGATCATTTGGTTGATTGTTTTAGATATGCAGATTTGTAAACATTTATCATTAAAAATTCTACATTAAATAAAATGAAGTACTAATTTGCACATCAAATAAATTCAAAAACATTCATCATTCATAATTTAAATATCAAATAAAGTGAAATTATTAGAAAATAAAGTAGCTATCATCACAGGAGGTAGCAGAGGAATTGGGGAAGCTATCGTGTTGAAATTTGCCGAGCAGGGTTGTCACATAGCATTTACATACATTAGCGACAGCAGTGCTGAGCGAAGTAAATTATTAGTAGAAAAATGCATTGCAATGGGAGTTAAAGCCAGTGCATATAAAAGCAATGCTGGTAGTTTTGCCGACTGTGAAACCTTTGTTGCAGAGGTTGTCAAAGATTTTGGAACGGTAGATGTTTGCGTAAACAATGCTGGAATTTCTAAAGACAATTTATTGCTTCGAATGACTGAAGAACAATGGGATGATGTAATGGCGATTAATTTAAAGTCTGTTTTTAATATGACAAAACAAGTAATGCGTCCTATGATGAAAGCAAAATCTGGAAGCATTATTAATATGAGTTCAGTGATAGGTGAAATGGGCAATGCAGGGCAAAGTAGTTATGCAGCTAGCAAAGCAGGAGTGATTGGTTTTACAAAATCGGTTGCTAAAGAAATAGGTAGTCGAAATATTCGTTGCAATGCTATTGCACCGGGCTTTGTAGAAACCGACATGACCTCTTATTTACAAAACGGGGAAGGTGCTGATAAATATAAGGCTGGCATTCCTTTAGGTCGTTTTGCAAGTGCTGATGACATTGCAAATACCGCTTTGTTTTTAGCTTCTGATATGGGTAATTACATCACCGGTCAAACGATTAGTATTTGTGGTGGATTAAATATTTAAATTAATTTAGCATGAAAGAATTCTTTTTACTATTGGCATTGATTTTCTGCAGCTCACTTTCATTTGCACAAGACACTACTAACAACGATTTTTTCGATCCTGCTCAATTTGAAGATGGCGCAAAGGTGACAAAATTTTGTACCCAAAAAGTATTAAATCAAACACCTACAAAAATGTATGGAATTGGCTATGAACATAACTTGAGCTTTTCTTCGAGTAATTCTTTTGACCCATCTCATACAATAAATTCTATGGGTGGTTTAAGAATAACATCTAGCTTTTTAGCATATAGTAAAAACAATTTAATTTTAAACTTCGGGTTAAATTATTGGTCGTCTAATATTCATAGCCAGTACGCCTCATTGAACAAGTCTATGAATCAAATATATACTAATAGCATGAGCACCGAATCTTTTAATCTAACTGCATTTAAACCGCTGAATGAAAAACATTTTATTATAGCACAAGCAAACCTAGATGTTTCAACAATAGATAATGATAACAGTTGGGCATTTTCAAAATCTGGATTATCGGTTTATGGAAGCGTAATGTATGGTTGGAAAAAAGGCGATTATCGTATGTTAGCCATAGGTCTTTCTAGAACTTATCGTCTTGGAAGGCCATTAATAGCACCTATCATTTTATATAATAAAACGTTTGATGAACAATGGGGCATGGAATGTTTGTTTCCTGCCAGAGCACATGTACGATACAATTTCTCAACTAATTCCATTTTGTTAGCTGGATATGAACTTGAAGGTCAACAATTCGATTTAATACAAAACGACCAATTTCTACAACGCGGTGAAATAAAACCTAGAGTAGTATTTGAGAAAAGATTAAAAGGATTTTTTTGGTTGAGCGCACAAGCTGGTTATAGAATAAATGGCAGATTTAATTTAGTGAATAAGTATGACGGTCAAGAAAAAAATGAAGTTTTAATAAATAATTTCGGCAATGCTCCTTACTTCAATATTGGTATAAACTTTGTTAGTCCTTAGGCTACTTTTTAACCATTCTGGTCCAAGTATCCGTTCTTCCAAAAACAGAAATGCCTATATAACCTCTTACTTCTAATACATTGTTTTTTTTCATTTCTGCCTTACAAGAATATTCTTTTCCTGTTTTAGGGTCATAAATTGTGCCTTCTACCCACTCTTTATCATCTTCATCAAAAACAAAACCCCACACATTCACTAATCCTAATGTAGGATTTAATTGTTTTGATTTATCAGGATTTCGCTTATCCAATTTTGGTTTGCCTGTTTCAGGGTCAATTGGCTCTTTCAACCAAACAAGTTTTCCTGCATAATGGCCAGCCTTCGTTTTATATATTTGAATTATTCCTGTGGCTTCCCCATTTTTCCAATTACCAATAATATCATCTGCTTTTTGAGCTTTCACAGTAAATGAAAGCAAAAGAATTAATACTGATGAGCATATATATTTCATATTTATAAATTTAAAAAAGTGCAAAATATAAATTAATTATTAAAAACGAATGCAAAATTTATATCCATAATAGTGTAAACTATATCCTAGAATACCACATGATATTTAAACATGTCAAATAAACTATTTATTCTATAATGAAACTATTTATCTCTATTTATCTTTTCACTCGATTGATATTTCACAAAAACACTCAACCAAATAACTCTGGAATAGCGCATAATAAAAGGTTGTAATAAAACCATTAATCCAATCGCTAATCCAAGAAAAATAAAAATAGAATTATTTTTGTAAGAAAACCCATAAAAAATTGCGAATAAAACGGCTGTAGCAAAAAATAATCCAACACTAATACCATAACTCACATAACCTGTTCCGTACCAAAAACCTAACTCAATTTCATATTTTTGACCACAATTAGGACAATGTTCTGGCATATCCATCATTTTGCTTAAAGGAAAAATACGCTTATTGGTATACATTCCTCCTTTTCTGCAATTCGGACATTTTTGTTTAGCCATGCTGACTAATTTGTTAGGTATACTTTCTGACATTAATTTTTTTAATTTACAAAGTTAAAATTTTATTTTTTTGCTTCTGTAACCCATGTTACAATTAATCCACAGAATCAATTGATCTTTCTCCAATTTGTTGTCTCCACATGGCATAATACAAACCTTTCACTTCTACCAAATCAGTGTGGCTACCCATTTCTACAACGTTCCCTTTCTCTAAAACATAAATTCTATCGGCATGCATAATGGTTGACAAGCGGTGTGCAATTAAAATATTTATTTGCTCTTTTTCATCTGAAATAGCTTTTACCGTTTTAGTAATGGCTTCTTCTGTAATAGAATCTAACGCCGAAGTAGCTTCATCGAATACCAATAATTTAGGATGACGAAGCAATGCACGAGCAATTGATAAACGTTGTTTTTCTCCACCACTAATTTTCATTCCACCTTCACCAATCACTGTGTCTAAACCATTTTCAGCTCTGCTTAACAACGTATGAGCGGCTGCTTTTGTTAATGCTTGAACCATTTCTGCGTCTGTCGCATTTGGACTCACAAATAATAAATTTTCACGAATTGAGCCAGCAAATAATTGTGTGTCTTGTGTAACAAACCCAATTTGATGACGGAATGCTTCAATATCCAACTCAATATAAGGGACTTTGTTATACAAAATTTTACCTTCAGCTGGATGATACAATCCTACTAATAATTTTACCAAGGTAGTTTTTCCTGAACCCGATGGGCCAACAAACGCAATGGTTTCCCCTCTATTTACAGTAAATGAAATCTGATTAAGGGCATAATTTTTAGCGGTTGCATGTTTAAAACTTACTTTATCGAAACTTAATTCTTCTATATTGCCAATGGTTTTGGGAAAATCAGGTTTAGGTTCAACAGGCGTATTCATCAATGTTTCAAAATTGTTCAATGAAGTTTCGGCTTCTCGGTAGGCTAAAATAATATTGCCTAACTCTTGCAATGGTCCAAAAATAAAGAAGGAAAAAAATTGCATAGTAATCATTTGACCTATTGTTAAATGTTGATTGAAAACAACATAAGCTAATACAAATAATATGCTTTGACGCATTAAATTTACAAACGTGCCTTGCACAAAACTTAACGAACGAATGCTTTTTACTTTTTTTAACTCCAGTTGCAATATTTTTTTGGTGGTTAAATTTAATCGTTTGATTTCCTGATTAGTTAAACCCAAACTCCGGATTAATTCGATATTTCTTAATGATTCAGTAGTAGCACCTGCTAATGCGGTGGTTTCTTTTACAATCGTTTTTTGAATAACTTTTATTTTTTTACTTAAAAAACTCATTAAAAATGAAAGAATAATTGCACCCACAATATATATTAAAACCATAGGTGGGTAGTGAAAGAAGGAGTATACTAATACAAATGTCACACTTACAATTACTCCAAAAAATACATTGATAAACAACGACATAAATTTTTCACTGTCTATTCTTACTTTCTCTAAAACAGCTAAGGTTTCACCACTGCGTTGATCTTCAAATCGTTGGTAGGGCAATTGCAACGAGCGTTTTAAACCATCCGTATAAACATCAGCCCCAAATCGTTGTATTACTGTATTAACAGTATAATCCTGAAAAGCTTTTGCAATTCGAGATACCATAGCCACACCCATCATAATTAATACAAACTTCATTACATTGGTAATAAATAGCATAGAAGTAGTTTTTGCTAAAAGTTCAGCTAAACTTGTGGGATTAGGATTATCGTTAGAGAAAGGCTTAACAAAATCGATTAGTTTTCCAAAAAAGACGGGGTCTAATAAGGAGAAACTGGTATTTAACGTTGCTAAAAGAAAAGAAAGGAACACAAATCCTTTGTATCGAGATAAATAATGGAATAAAATTTTCATTTGAGGTGCAAAGGTAACACAATTAGGCAATTTGAAAATTTGGTAATTTGATAATAACATATAGAAAAATCATTTTTAAAATTTCAAATAGTAATAACAATTAATAATTACTTTTGCGCCATGCAAAAAAGCAACAAACTGAAAAGTATATTTTTCGGTCTTTTATTCAGTTTCTTAGTGCCTTTGGGTGCTTATTTATTTTTAAAATTTAGTGGTCATGATGGCAGAATGCCTTTGCCCAAATTTTATGGTATAGAAAAAATTGATAGCCAGCTAGTAGATGGCAAAATGAAGTTGGATACAACTTACCGTTTGGTGAAAGATTTAAAATTGGTAACTCAATTAGGAGACTCAATTGCCCTCAATGAAACGTTGAAAGGTAAAATTGTTGTGATGAGTTTTTTCAAAACAGCAAACGATGAACAAAGTAGAATGGTTACTAATAGTATTCGATTATTAAACAAAGCTTTTATTAAAAACGATTCTACCATGCGTTTTGTTTCTGTTTCTATTGATTCTAAAAATGATTCAGTTTTGGCACTCCGATTATTTGCAGATAATCAAAAAGCGAATCATGACAAATGGTTGTTTTGCACTGGAAATGAAATGAACATTCAAAATTATTTACAAAATGAATTAGCATTGCAAAAAAATGATTATTCTAAAATTGTATTGATTGATAAATACCGCAATATTAGAGGTTATTACAATGGGCTAGATTCAAATAAGGTTAGATTGTGTGCTGAAGACATCTCTTATTTAATGGTGGAAAAAAATTTATACCACGAAAAAAATAGAAGAAGATAAAATATTAATTTCAAAAAGGAAGTTCTTAAAAAAATATTAAAAAATTTAAACTAAAAAAATGTTACAACAAGCAATTCAAAAAAACGACACAAAAGCAAATTGGTTAATCTGGATTTTTTCTGCAATTGTATTTGCAGCAGTTACTATTTTAGACAAAATTGAATTGAAAGTAAATTTGGGTTTTGATCCACATATTTTTGCAATGTTAAGTGCTATAGTAAACTCATTAGTTGCCATTCTTTTAATTTGGGGATTAATCGCAATTAAACAAAAAGAGTATAAAAAGCATAAAACAATTATGTTGTTTACCATGGTATTATCGGTATTGTTTTTGGTATTTTACATAGCTCATCATTTATTTACAGGAGAAACAAAATATGGCGATTTAGACCACAATCATATTTTGTCTGATGATGAAAAGTCAATAGCAGGTATGTTTCGTTATGTTTATTATGTTATTATCAGCACACATGTAACGCTAGCAGGTTTAGTCATGCCATTTGTATTATTTAGCGCTTATCGTGCCTTGACATCTGAATTTGATAAACATAAAAAATTAGTACGATATACCTATCCAATTTGGTTATACGTTGCCATTACCGGAGTTGTAGTTTATTTAATGATACAAAAATATTATTAGTAGCTTAGTAATTTTTGTTACCTTTATTATACTAAATAGGTATCATTATGTTAGAATGGCAAACAGGAAAAGTTATAAATATCATTGATGAAACTTCCAACACTCGACGTTTTTTTATAGAAACGACTTCAAAAGAAAATTTTATTTTTCAACCAGGTCAATTTGTTACACTCGATTTACCCATTCATGAAAAGAAAAATAAACGTTGGCGCAGTTATTCAATAGCATCACCGCCCGATGAATCAAATATTTTTGAATTAGTAATTGTTTTGGTAGAAGATGGATCAGGAACTAATTATTTATTCAAAAATATTAAACCTGGTGACGAACTCACTTTCAGAGGACCAGCAGGGGTTTTTACGCTGCCTCATCATTTAGAAAATGATTATTACATGATTTGTACAGGCACGGGTATTGCGCCTTTTAGAAGTATGCTACAATACATTTATCGGCATCAAATACCTGCAAAACATATTCATTTAATTTATGGCACACGAACAAAACAAGATTTATTGTACTATAAAGAAATGACTGAACTTGATAAAATAATGCCGAATTTCTCCTACCACCCTGTACTATCAAGAGAAACTTGGGAGGGGCAAACAGGCTATGTGCATGATGTATATAAACAACTCCTAGATGAAAAAAGAGACGCTCATTTTTTATTATGTGGTTGGAAAAATATGATAGATGATACCCGACATAATTTAACTGAAATGGGTTTTGATAAATCTCAAATTCATTTCGAACTTTATGGTTAAATTCGTATTTAAATAATCATCAATTTATGAAACTACTAATTTTTGGTTTTGCATTTGCTTTTTAATTAAAATTAAAACAACCTTTGATTACTGAAGATGAGGAACTATCCAAATATCACTTTCATTTCATCTTGCACAAATTCGCTTAATGCATTTACATTATTTGCCGAAAAATCAAAACTAATTCCTGCTGTTTGATACAAATCTTTAAGCGTTTGAGTATATCCTTTACTTAATGCCAACATGTAATTATCTAACGTTTTTTCTTTGTCATTTTTATATTGTTTCCACATGGCAAGAGCACCCAATTGAGCAATGCCATACTCGATATAATAAAAAGGAACTTCGAACAAATGCAATTGTTTTTGCCATAAAATAGAGCGATATTTTTCAAGCCCAGTCCATGAGATGTTTTTAGGAGCAAATTCTTCATGAATTTGTAACCAAGCAAGGGTGCGTTCTTCATGCGAATGAATAGGGTTTGTATATATCCAATGTTGAAATTTATCAATAGTTGCTATCCACGGAAAAATGGATAAAGCTCTTTCCAATTCTTCTGCTTTAGCCCTTTTGAGTTCCCTTTCGTTGGCATAAAATAAGTGCCACTCATCCATACTAAAAAGCTCCATACTCATACTTGCTAATTCAGCCATTTCCATCGGGTATTCTTTAAAAGCACTCAATGATAAATCATGACTTAGGAAAGAATGCAGCGCATGTCCTCCTTCGTGCATCATCGTCACTACATCATCGGCAGTGCCAGCTGCATTCATAAAAATAAAAGGTGCGCCTGTTTCTGCTAATGGACAATTATATCCTCCAGGAGCTTTGCCTTTTCGACTATCTAAATCAAATTGATTCAGTGCTTTCATTTTGCGTAAACAATCTCCAAAATAAGGACGGAGATTAGTAAATGCTTCAATCGATTTGGCTAACAATTCTTCGCCATTTTTAAATGGTTCTAATGGTTTTTGACCTTCAGGTTCTGCATCTATATCGTACGGTTTTAATTCACCTAAACCTAATTGTTTGCGTTTATGTTCATACAATTCTTCTACAATGGGCGTAATGTATTTTTTTATTGAAGCATGAAAATCTTCACAGTCTTTTACAGTATAATCAAAGCGTCCAAGCTCTTCAAATTTATAATCTCGATAGTTCTCAAAACCAGCATTAACAGCAATTTGGTGACGCTTAGCAAGCAAATCATCAAACATATTATTTAAAGCGACTTCATCTACTTGACGGCGTTCATTTACTTTATGATAAACTTGCTCCCGTTTATTTCTATCCGATAACATTAAAAATTTTGCAGCTTGTTGCAATGTATATTCTTTACCTTCTATGGTCACACTCATTTTGCCAGTGATGACACCATATTGTTGAGCCAACACATTTATTTCTGCACTAATGGCAATGTTTTTTTCATTGAATAATTTGATGTCCTTTTCTACACTTCGTAAATAAGTAAAATATAAATTTTTATCGAGCTCTTTTATAAATGGACTTGCCATTAATTTTTTATTTAATGAGTCTGCAAAAGGTTTTATGTTGGGCTCAATTTCCATACAGAAAAATGTGAAAGCCTCTTCTAATTCTTTATTTTCAGTATCGCAGGTCATTTTTATTTGTCGCCAACAAGCGTCTTCACTAATAACAGCTTGAATTTCACTTACATCTTGTAACCATTTTTCTAATGCTGGCAATGATGCAATTTCTCGTTCAACTAATTCATCGAAAAAAGGTTTTAAGGTTTCCCAATTGGTTACCATAAAGTTAGTTGGAATAAAATGTCTTTCTATTTTTTTTATATCAGCATTTGGGTTCATATATGTTTGAAATTTTGAATGCAAAAATAAGTTATAGCAGCTGTAATTATCCATTCGTGATGGATTAAATTTAGAAGTTTATAAATGTACAATCGGAAAAGGTTTAATAAACTATACTTAGCAAGTACCAATTGTAATTTATTATATATGAAATATTGGGATTAAAATAAGCCCCAATCTTAACCTTTAAAATAGTTGATTTAACCTACAAGCACTAACATTTAATGAAACATTCTAAATACATTTGTAAGAATGAAATCTAAACAGCTCAATATCCTTTTTCGTTTTCTGGAAGTAATTGCTTGGATTTTATTTTGTGCCCTGCCCATTTTCTTTTTAAAAAAACCTTCACATGGAGATGAACATCCAATTTTTCATTCGACGTTGAATTTTATTTTTATTTTTTTAATTAAAAATATAAAATTTATTATTCTTTTTTATGTTCATGCGCTCATTCTCATTCCTCGTTTTTTTGCAAATAAAAAATACTCCCAGTATATCTTTTATTTAACTATTCTATTTTTAATAGTTGCTTCAATACCTTTTATTTCTGAATATTTTTTACATTTTGGGCACGACCAGCATCATTTAGAAATTAATAGTTTTCACGACCAGCATGAGCAACATGAACACGAAGAACATCATGGCCATCGTGGCAAAATGACTATGATGGATATGGGAATGCATTTTTTTATGACCATTATTATTTTGATTTTGCCCTTTTTATTATACGTTTATAGAAGTTGGGTTTCTTCTGAAAAAGAAAAAGCCGAAATTGAATTGTCATTTTTGAAAAGTCAAATCAATCATCATTTTTTATTTAATTCATTAAACAGTATTTATTCTTTAAGTGTTCAAGAAAGTAAAGAAACGCCAGAAGCTGTGCACAGCCTTTCCTACATTATGCGTTATGTATTGGATGAAACGGTGAAAGATAAATCTTTATTGAGTAAAGAGCTTGAATACATTCACCACTATTTATCATTGCAACGGGTACGATTAAATGAGAAAATAAAATTAACGTATACTGAAAAGGGCGATGCGAAAAATAAATTAATTTCACCTATGATATTAATCCCATTTATTGAAAATTGTTTCAAACATGGAATAAGTACAATACATGATTGTGTCATCAATATATCAATTGAAATAGAAAACAATCAATTAACTTTGAAAACAGAAAATGAAATTATTCCTACGTCAAACACAAAAGATGTTGTTTCAGGTATTGGAATTCCGAATGTAATTAAGCGTTTAGAACATGATTATTTTGGAAAATTTATTTACACACAAAATATTATTGGCAATAAGTATTTTGCAGAACTAAAACTTGAATTAATATGATTAAGTGTTTAGCGATTGATGATGAGCCATTAGGATTAGATTTATTAGCAGCTTTTTGTAAAAAAATATCGAATATTGATTTAGTAGCAAAATATACGAATGTAGATAAAGCAAAAGAATACATTTTAAATAATGAAGTAGATTTGTTGTTTTTAGATATTCAAATGCCTGATATGAATGGCATAGATTTTTATAAACAATTTGCAAGTGATAAACTCGTTATTTTTACAACTGCATTTTCTGAATATGCTTATGAAGGATTTAATGTAAATGCTGTTGATTATTTGGTTAAACCTTTTGACTTCAATCGATTTTTAGCTAGTTGTAACAAGGCAATTGAAGCGTACAGCTTAAAGAATAAAATACATGAAACATTTATTTCAATAAAATCTGATTCAAAAATTTATA
>CANHNT010000022.1 GCA_947461985.1 Bacteroidota bacterium
AGACGATAATAAGGCCGTATCGCCACCTCCACCAACTGGAATTTTTACAGTATCAATTCCTGTTGTGGTTGAAGTATATTGCATATACATGTTAGTATTTGCTAATGTAGTTCCTGTATATGATATTGAATCGGTTGCATAAAATGGTCCTCCTGGAAATCTAGAGAAAGCATAATTTGCAAATGGTCCAAAAACAATTGCAGAGCCATTTAAGTAAGTACCTGAAACCGAAACCGTTTTATTAGCAGGAACGCCTAAACATGAAACGATTTGAGATTGAGTACCTAATGTAATTAAAGGCAACGTTGTAGAAACCGTACCACCAACAGCTAAATCATTTCCTGTTAATCTGCCTAAAGCAAATGTACCACCTAATTGCCCACCCCATCCATATAACCTAAAAATAATGGTTGTTGGATTTGCTACGTCTTGCAAATCAATAATAGTTGATAAATTAATAGAAGTTTGAGCATCGCCATTACCACCTGATGCAGCATAAGAAATTGGTGATCCAATATCTACAAAACTTGTACCTCCGTTGATGCTGTATCTCCATTGAAAACTACTTGGACCTGAACTAGAACGTCTAAAATTTGCTTCTAAAGCTGATAAAGAAACTTTGTAAGTAGCATTTGCAGCGATAGTAAATTGAAAATAATCATTATTAGTAATTGCATCTACCAAAGATGTTTGTTCCCAAGCAGCTGCAGGATAGGCATTACCTAAAAATCCTGAACCTGTAGGAACAACTAAACCTGCACCTCTAGAAATAGAAGAAGGAACAGTATTTGTTGCTGAAGTAGTTGCTGCTACTGCACCTGAACCAGTGGCTGCTGTTAAAAGATTAAAATCAAATGCTGTAATTTGTGCATGTATGTTTACAATTAATGAAAGTATTAATATGGCAGATAGGCATAGTTTTTTTATCATAAAAAATATTTATTTGACAAAAATACTTTAAAGTGGTTGTATAAATAAAAAAAGACATCATTTATAAATGAACAAATGATGTCTTAACAAAAAATATAAAAATGAATTAACTGTACATTTCAGCTCTTAATTCTTTTACTCGATCGTTTTCTAGGTATTCTTCGTACGTAGTAATTCGATCAATAATTCCTTTTGGTGTTAATTCTATCACCCGATTACAAACCGAATTGGCAAATGCTAAATCATGCGTAGCCATTAAAACTACCCCAGGAAAATCAATTACCCCATTGTTAAATGCAGTAATACTTTCTAAATCTAAATGGTTAGTGGGTTCGTCTAATATAACTGCATTCGGATTTTGAATCATCATGCGACTCAACATACAACGAACTTTTTCACCTCCACTTAAAACACTCGTTTTTTTCAATAATTCTTCGCCATTAAATAACATTTTTCCTAAAAAACCCCTTAAAAAATCTTCATCAATATCGGTTACATTTTCAGGAACATATTGACGAAGCCAGTCCATTAACGTCAAGCTATTTTGAAAATACTCTTCATTATTATTGGGCAAATATGCTTTCGTAATCGTAGTACCCCATTCGTAGGTGCCTGTGGTGGCTTTATATTCATCATTAATGATATTGAAGAAATGGGTAATTGCCATTTGATTTTTACTAACAATTAATACTTTATCGGTTCTGCCCACATCAAAAGAAACATCTTCAAACAAGGTTGTACCTTCAAAATAAGAAGCTAATTTTTCTACTTTTAATATATCGTTTCCAACCTGACGTTCTGGTTTAAATATAATACCCGGATAACGTCGATTACTTGGTTTGATATCTTCTATCACTAATTTTTCTAATGCTTTTTTACGAGAAGTGGCTTGTTTACTTTTACTGGCATTGGCACTGAAACGAGCAATGAAGTCTAATAAATCTTTCCTTTTTTCTTCGTTCTTTTTGTTTTTATCCGCTATTTGTCGTGAAGCTAACTGGCTACTTTCATACCAAAAGGTATAGTTACCAGTATATACATTGATTTTACTTTTATCAACGTCAGCAACATGCGTACAAACGGTATCTAAAAAGTGTCTATCATGACTCACTACAATAGCTGTATTTTCATATTCAGCCAAAAAGTTTTCTAACCAACGAATGGTTTCTACATCCAAATCATTGGTAGGCTCATCTAATAACAATACGTCAGGGTTTCCAAAAAGCGATTGAGCTAAAAGAACTCTAACTTTTTGAGTCCCTGTTAAATCGGCCATTAATGTTTGATGAACATCGTCCATTATGCCTAAATTGGCTAGCAATTGTGCTGCATCGCTTTCAGATGTATAGCCACCCATTTCGCCAAATTCTGCTTCTAATTCTCCTGCTTTTAAACCATCCTCTTCCGTAAAATCTTCTTTAGCATATAAAGCATCTTTTTCTTGCTGAATGTCCCAAAGGTGTTTGTTTCCCATGAGTACCGTATTGATAACAGAAAAATCATTAAACTCAAAATGGTTTTGTTTCAACATACTCAAACGCTCGTTTGGAGATAAGCTCACCGTTCCTTTATTCGGCTCTATTTCTCCACTCAAAATTTTCATGAATGTACTTTTTCCAGCACCATTGGCACCAATAATACCGTAACAATTTCCTTTGTGAAAACTGATATTTACTTCGTCAAATAAGACACGTTTTCCATATGCCAATGACACATTGTTTGTTGATAACATAAACTATTAAAATTCTTGATTTTTTAAAAAGATGTGCAAAGATAAGCAAGAAGATTTATTTATACTTGAATAAGATGTTTGCTTTTATATATTAATATAAAATTAGCAATTTTCTGGATTCGCATAATGAACAATTATTCTTTCAAAAATTTCGTTGATTTCCTCTACTGAGTTTGCATGTACAAGCTCCATTCGATAATCTTTTATATGCGAAAGCCCTTTTAAATAATTTCCATAATGTGGACGCATTTCTAAAATGCCTAATTTAGCTCCTTTCCATTGCATGGCATGATACAAATGTTTTTTACAAGTAATTACCCGATCATCTATCGTTGGGGGTGCCAATAATTCACCCGTTGCTCGATAATGTTTTATTTCATTAAATATCCAAGGATAACCAATTGCTGCTCTTCCTATCATAACACCATCTACTCCATATCGATTTTTATATTCAAGTGCTTTTTGAGGGCTATCAATATCTCCATTTCCGAAAATTGGAATTTTTATTCTTGGATTGTTTTTCACTTTTGCAATCAATGTCCAATCTGCTTCGCCTTTATACATTTGTGTACGAGTTCTCCCATGAATGGCAAGTGCCTGAATACCAATGTCTTGTAAACGTTCAGCAACTTCTTCAATGTTTTTGGTTTCGTTGTCCCAGCCTAAACGAGTTTTTACTGTTACTGGAATTTTTACTGAATTTACAACGGCCTTGGTAAGAGAAACCATTTTAGGGATATCTTTCAAAATACCTGCCCCAGCTCCTTTGCAAACTACTTTTTTTACGGGGCAACCAAAGTTAATGTCTAATAAGTCGGGACCAGTTGCTTCACAAATTTTAGCAGAAAGGCACATGGCTTCTTCGTCTCCACCAAAAATTTGTATGCCAATAGGTCGCTCGTAATCAAAAATATCTAATTTTTGAAGACTTTTTATCGCATCTCTAATTAACCCTTCACTGCTTATAAATTCAGTATACATGAGGTCTGCTCCTTTTTCTTTACAAACTGCTCTAAATGGAGGATCACTCACATCCTCCATAGGGGCTAATAACAAAGGAAAGTCAGGAAGTTCAATATTGCCAATTTTTATCACGACACAAAAGTATTGTATTGCATATAAATTCTTACATATATATATTTTTTTAATTAACTAAATAATTATATAAATTTTGTCTATATAAACAAATAAACGTTCAATTTTGCATACACTAAAAAAAAATAACTACAAAATGAGTAACTTACTACACACATTAAAAGGACTTGCAACCACTGAATTAATTTCAGCTGCTTCGAAATCGCTTGGTGAAAGCGAAGAAGGAGTAACGAAAGCATTAGGTGGTATTTTGCCTTCCATCTTAAATGGATTGTTGCATTCAAATTCATCTAGCCACTCAATGAATGGTGATTTATTAAGCCATGCAGGAAATAACACGAACATAACAGAAGATTTAATTGGAAGCCTAACACCTGGAAACTCCAATGCTCAATCAATAGGAATGGGCACTCATTTTTTAAATGGTTTATTTGGAGATAAGGTAACCGATATTTCAAATTTGATTTCAAATTTTTCAGGTATTAAGTCAAGTTCCTCAAATGCATTACTAGGAATTGGAGGCTCTTTAATAGCTTCGTTTTTAGGAAATAAAATGGCTAGTGAAGGTTTAAATTTTGGAGGCATATTGAATTGGATAGGAGGGCATAAAAATGAAATAGAAAGTGCTTTGCCTACTGGGTTTTCAAATTTAATGCATGATGATGTCGCTGCATCTGCGTATGCTGAAAATACAGTTGCATCAATAGTTTCAAACAATAACGACCAAGTAGCAGGTGGCATGAGATGGTTAATGCCATTACTATTGTTAGGTTTATTAGGAGTAGGGATTTTTGTTTGGTTGAAGGGCTGTAATAATGAACTTAAACAAGAAAAAATAGCATTTAACGAAGCTGGGAATTCAATTTCTAGCGCAGCAGATTCTGCAGCCAATGCGATTTCAAATACAACAGATAGTGCTGCTACTTCTTTAGCCACTCCAACTTCTACAGGAAAATTAGATGCTGCAGGAAATTGGATCGCAACCAAAGGTGCAGCCATTAAAATTAAATTAGCCAACGGCACTGAATTAGATGCAACAAAAGGTTCATTAGAAGATAGATTATATCAATTTATTACTGACCCTGCAGCACAACCAGGTAAAGACATTTGGTTTAATTTTGAAGACTTATTATTCGATTCAGGTAAATCTAAGTTGAAAGACACTGCTGTAACACAATTACAAAACACAGTTGCAATTCTAAAAGCGTATCCTGCTGTAATCGTAAAATTAGGAGGATATACAGACAATACAGGGGATTCATTAACAAACGTGAAATTATCTGAGTCTAGAGCAAAAGCAGTTTATAATCAAATGATTTCTAAAGGATTAACAGCTAGTTCTTTCGATGCAAAGGCTTACGAAGGGTATGGTCCACTATTTCCAGTAGCTGAAAATACTACACTAGAAGGACGTGGTCAAAATAGAAGAATTTCAATTAGCGTAAGAGCGAAATAATTTTTCTTATAAAAATAGTCAATGAAATCCCGACTTTGCTCGGGATTTTTTTCATTTTAGGTATTCTGGATGCGCTTTAGTGCATGTCATTTATGAGTTGAATGAAATGGTTCCCGATATGATTAAACGAATATTATCAATTTAATAAAAATTAAACAGACAATATTGTTTCTAAACTGAAATTAAGATTGAAATTAATTAACTTCGTGAAAATTCAATGAAGTTCATCATATGAACACTCAATAATTCATTGATAACAGAATATCTTTTTAAAAAAATAAATGCAATACACACTAAAAAAACAACTTGGACAACATTTTTTACACGATGAAAACGTATGTCAAAAAATAGTAGAAGGATTGGGTCCAAACATCAAAAACTTGCTCGAAATTGGTCCGGGCGGAGGTGCCATAACAAAATATTTAATGCACTTGCCTGTAGAAAATTATTTGTGTATTGAGCTCGATAAAGAAAAAATTGATTATTTACATAAAACATACCCTGAGCTTCAAGGTAAAATTAGCCACGACGATTTCTTAGATGCAGAGCTTCCTTTTCAAGAACACTTTTCTATCATTGGAAATTTCCCTTATAACATTTCTACACAAATTATTTTTAAAGTGCTTGATTGGAAAGATTATGTAGATGAAGTGGTTGGTATGTTTCAAAAAGAAGTGGCAGAACGAATTGCATCTAAACATGGCAGTAAAAGTTATGGCATCATGAGTGTGATTGTGCAATGTTTTTATGATATTGAATATTTATTTGATGTTCCAGCATCGAGTTTTACACCTCCTCCTAAAGTTACTTCAGGCGTTATTCGATTGACAAGAAATAACAATCCCTATACTATTGCAGATGAAAAAAAGTTTAAAACATTTGTAAAAGCTGCGTTTAATCAACGTAGAAAAACACTGCGAAATAGTTTGAAATCCATTTTGCCAGCAGAAAAATTGCAAGATGAAATTTTTGCAAAACGTGCAGAGCAATTGAGTGTGCAACAGTTTGTAGATTTATATAACTCAACATTTGCTTAATATTTTTCTAACTTCGCAACGTGAAACAAGTACTCATCGCATCGCCCATTTCTGAAAAATTTAAACTGTTTTTATTAGAAAAAAACTATGAAATCATCTATTCAGAACCGACAACTGACAACCGACATCTGACAACTGGCATTATTACTTCTAATAAATTAGTATTAAGCAAACAAGAAATTGACAAATATCCAAACTTAAAATGGATAGGACGAATTGGTTCAGGAATGGAAATTATTGATGTAGAATATTGTCAACAAAAAAATATTCAATGCGAAAGTTCTCCGAATGGAATTGCCAATTCGGTTGCAGAACATATTACAGGTATGTTGTTGAGTTTAAATAAAAATATTCATTCTTCATTTGAAGAAATAAAAAACAAGCAGTGGATTCGTGAACCCAATCGTGGAATTGAATTAGAAAATCAAACAATAGGAATAATTGGTTATGGACATACAGGAAGTGCGTTTGCAAAAAAGATGTCGGTATTTACAAATTCCATTCTTGCGTATGATAAATATAAAACAGGTTTCTCAAATGAATTAGTACAAGAAGTTTCCTTAGAAGAATTGAAAGAAAATGCTACTGTTCTATCCTTTCATTTGCCATTAAATGAGGAAACAAAACATTATTATAACGATGATTTTTTAGCATCAATAAAAAATAATCATATTTTAATAAATGCTTCAAGAGGCTCTATTGTCAATACTTGTACCATTTTAAAAGGTTTGCAAAATGGGAAAATAATGGGTGCGTGTTTAGATGTTTTGGACGAAGAAAAAAATATCAATGAAGTTTTACATACAAACAATAATTTGATTGAACAAATGCTAAAATTCAATGTAATTATCACCCCACACATTGCAGGTTATTCGCACAACGCCACCGAAAAAATGAGTCAAGAGTTGATGGATAAAATACGATTTTAAAAGATGAAATTTTACAAAATAAATTTAGTAGTAGAAGAAAAATACATTGATGGAAATTTGCATGTCAACAATTTAGAATACATCAAATGGGCTCAATATATATCCGGAAAACATTGGGATAATGTTGCAACCGAAAAAATAAAACAAGAATATCGTTGGGTAGTTGTTCATCAAGAAATCAATTATTTTAAAGAATTAATTTTGAATGATGAAATAGAAATAACTACTTGGATTGAAAAAATTGAAAAAGCAAAAACATTTCGCATAGTAGAAATTTTTAATAAAACTAAAAATGAAATGGCTGCAAAAGCAATCATTACTTGGTATGCAATTGATAAAATAACCAATAAGCCCAAACGAATTTCAGAGGAAGCAAAAGTGTTGTTTGAATAATTTTTGTCGATTTGAAATTGTATTCCTGAGTTCTGATAAAAATTTGAAACTATTTTCCTTTCAACACCACCACAATTTCACCTTTAGGAGCATGCGTTTCATAATAGGCAGCTATGTCAGGTAATTTGCCAATTTTATGTTCTTCAAATTTTTTGCTTAATTCTCGGCAAACACATACTTCTTGTTCTTCTCCAAAATAGGTAATTAGCTCTTTTAATGTTTTAGCTAAACGATGTGGACTTTCATAAAACACGATGGCACGCTCTTCATTTTTTAATTGATTTAATAGAGTCATTCGGCCTTTTTTTTGAGGTAAAAAACCTTCATATACAAATCGGTTTATTGGAAATCCACTATCCACTAATGCTGGCACAAAAGCCGTAGCACCTGGCAAGCACTCTACATCGATTCCGTTTTGCACACAAGCACGAACTAATAAAAAGCCTGGGTCAGAAATGCCTGGTGTTCCAGCATCGGTTATCAAAGCCATCGTTTTTCCTGATTGAATATCTTCCACCAATTTTTCCACTACTTTGTGTTCATTGTGCATGTGGTAACTCCAAATTGGCTTTTGAATTTGATAATGTTTTAGTAAAACAGAAGATGTTCTGGTATCTTCAGCCAAAATAATATCAACACTTTTTAGCGTGTCGATAGCTCTAAAAGTCATGTCTTGCAAATTGCCAATAGGCGTTGGTACAACAAATAATTTCATTCCGTTAAAGGTAATTGATAATTTCTTTTCAATAAATAATTGATAAAATAATATTTTAAATTTATTTTTAAAAGTAAAAAAAACTATATTTACTCTAATTGAAAGTGTGATATGGAAATCATAGAAAAATACAATTTATCGCCAGAGGAAGAAAAGAAAATGATATTGAGAGAATACCGTTCGTTGCTACGAGCAATAAAATCTCGATTAAAAAAGGGCGATAAACAATTAGTTAGACGTGCATTTGAAATTGCAGCAGAAGCGCATCAGCACATGCGAAGAAAATCAGGAGAGCCCTATATTTTTCATCCATTGGCTGTCGCTAAAATTGTGGTAGAAGAAATTTCATTGGGCGTAACCTCAGTGATATGTGCCTTGTTGCATGATACGGTAGAAGATACAGAAGTGACATTGCAAGAAATTGAAATGGAATTTGGAAATTCTTGCTCAAAAATTGTTGAAGGATTGACTAAAATATCTAACGTAGTTGAAACAAAAAACACCACTCAACAAGCCGAAAATTTCAAGAAAATTTTATTGACGTTGGCTGATGATCCTCGTGTTATTTTAATAAAAATTGCCGACCGATTGCATAATATGCGCACATTGGACAGCATGAGTCGCGATAAGCAATTAAAAATTGCTTCAGAAACCACTTTTTTGTATGCACCATTAGCCAATCGTTTAGGATTATATGAAATAAAATCGGAGCTTGAAGATTTAAGTTTGAAATTTACTGAACGTGAAGTATATGATGAAATAACGCAAAAACTTAAAGACACTAAACGAGAGCGTACTAAATATATCAATGAATTTATTAAGCCAATTAAAGATGCTTTAGAAGAAGCTGGCTTTGATTTTGAAATTTTCGGAAGACCAAAATCTATCCATTCAATTTTAAATAAAATAAAATCCAAACATGTTTCGTTTGAAGAAGTGTATGATTTATTTGCAATCCGAATTGTATTGAAAACTGAGAATGAAAAAGCAGATTGTTGGAACGCCTTTTCAATTATAACAAGTAAATATCAACACAGTTTAGAGCGATTGAGAGATTGGGTAAGTTCTCCTAAAAGCAATGGTTATGAGGCATTGCATACAACCGTAATGGGTCCAGAAGGGAAATGGGTAGAAGTACAAATTCGTACTGAACGGATGAATGAAATTGCCGAAAAAGGATTGGCTGCACATTGGAAATATAAAGATGGAACCACACAAGAATCTAAATTAGATGATTGGTTAAAGCACATCAAAGAGTTATTGCAAAATCCTGATAACAATGCAATGGATTTCATTCACGATTTAAAATTAGATATTTTTACGGAAGAAATTTATGCTTATACACCAAATGGGGATATGCGTGTTTTGCCGTTAGGTGCGAGTGCGTTAGATTTTGCTTTTGACATACATTCGGAGTTAGGAAAAAATTGTATCGGTGCAAAAGTGAATTATAAATTAGTACCCATCAATCATGTATTAAAAAATGCGGATCAAATAGAAATCATCACCTCAAAAAAACAAAAACCGAATGATGATTGGCTGAAATTTGTGGTTACTGCCAAAGCAAAATCTCGAATTAAATATTATTTAAAAGAAGAAAAAAGAATGATTGCTGAAGATGGCAAAGCAACTTTCTTGCGAAAAATTGACCACTTAAATATACCCAATGTGAGCGCACATTTTTCGGACGTTGCAACCTTTTATAAATTTGCTACGCCAATCGATTTATTTTATGCTGTCGCAAAAGGATCCTTCGATGTAAAAGAATTTTCGAAACTAAAATTTGGCAATGAAAAAATAATTTTTCCTGAAGAAATTAAAAAAGAAATTATCAAAGAAGAGCCAGAAGTTGATTTGCAAAAACAGATTCCTGGGAAAGGGTATGAATTGATTTTGTTTGGAGAAAGCAGTGATAAAATTCAATATAAATTAGCAAATTGTTGTCAGCCCATACCAGGTGATGATGTGTTTGGTTTTGTAACAACAGGTGAAGGCTTAAAAATTCATCGGACCAACTGCCCCAATGCATCAACCCTTTTAGCCAATTATGGACACCGTGTAGTAAAAGCTAAGTGGGCAAAAAACAAAGAAATTAGTTTTTTAACAGGGGTGAAAATAAATGGATTAGATGATGTAGGAATTATTCATAAAATAACCAATGTAGTTTCTGGCGAACTCAAAATGAATATGCGCAGCATGAGTATCGACTCTAAAGATGGCTTGTTTGAAGGAACCATTATGGTCTTCGTAAATCACAAAGAAGAATTGGATGAATTGTGTGCTAAATTAGAAAAATTAAATGGAATTAATAAAGTGTTGAGGTTGGATAGTGAATAAAATTTTTTGGAGGTCATCGACAAGTTCTTTAATCATCGACAACGGCACCTGTTCTGCTATTCGGAAATAGCACGAGGCAACTAATTAACTTTGTTCTTCAATTAAAATTACAAACTAAAATTAGCAAAAAGTGGGTAATGGTCTGAAAAAGGAACTGCAATTTTTTCAAAGCCTAATAAATGAATTTCTTCATCATGAAATAAATAATCGATCCGAAGCAAGGGAATAAATTTATTGTATGTTGCGCCCAATCCAAGTCCTTTTTCTAAAAATGCATCTTTTTTATTTCCCCTAATTTTAAAATAAACATAGGAACTTGCGATATCATTTAAATCACCACAAACGATAGATGGATACTTATTCGATTTAATTACTCTACTGACTAAAGAAGATTCTAAACCTCTATTAATGGAGCTTTTTTCGAGTTTAGAATAAATAGATTTTGTTTCACTTTTAGTTTTTTCATCCCACGAATTTGCAGAACCATTTGCAACTAAATCGGTTTCTTGCGAACTAAATTTATTCGATTTTAAATGCGTATTGAAAACAGAAAACGTATCGTTTTTAAATTTTAATTGAACTTCTTGCAATAAATTACTTCCTGCAACATCAATATCATGATTGATCGATTTTATGATAGGTAGTTTAGAAAAAATAATGCTTCCCCACTTACCACGTTTATTTTCATTAATCGTACATTCGGCAAAATAAGGATAATCGCAACTATCACTTATCGCTTTAATATTGTTTATTCCAACACTGTCATTTCCTGAGTAAAATTCTTGTAAACAAAGCACAGAAGATTTTTTTTCTTTAATAAAAGCTAATATTTTTTTACGGGTTGTTTTATCGCCACTCCAATTATATAAATCCAACAACCGAACATTATAACTCATTACAGTAAACGAACTGTCATTTTGTTTTAACTCATTTGATGCCCAAAAATGACCACCCACCGTAACGCTCACGACACTCCAGCTCAATAAAAAAGCAACAACAGGAATAGGTATAAACCAGAATTTTTTGGTGAACAACCAAAAGAAAATAAATGCTAAATTAATAACAGCAAAAACAGGCGTAAGAAAACCAAGAATGCCAATAAAACTTTGATCAAACGGATTGATGTTAGGAATAACCCTGCAAATAGAGAGTAACAGCGCATTGATAATGCACCCAATTAAAAAAGAATATTTTAAAAATTTACGCAATTCAATTCTTATTTTTTACTAAAACTTTCTAAAATTGATTTTTCTTTTGAAGTCAATGCATCAATTCCTTTGCTGTTTATTTTGTCTAAAATCATATCCATATTCGAAGTATCTGCTTTTAATGTTTTGGAGGTTGAAAAATGGTAACCATCTTTATTATTTACAAAATTTCGATTGTTTTCAAAGTAGTTGCCCAATTGTTTAAACCATATAGTCATCTTATCAAAAATAAAGCCAAAGCCAAAATTATAGCCAATGCCAACTAGAATAGCACCTAGCATTAAACTTAAATTTTGTAAATTATATGCTTGTATTGTTATTAATTGAAGAATAAAATAAACAATTCCAAAAACCCAAACAGGGATGCCTTTGCCAAATAAAAACCAAAATTGATAATTGGGTTTGTATACGATAGTAGCCACCGCAACAGCCATAATTGAAGGCATTGCACCAGCATAAAAACTAATTTCGGTAGGTTTTAAAATAGTCCCTAATAAAATAAAAATAAAGGCAGAAAAAAATCCTCCTACTAAATAAACAGGCAATACTCGATAGCTTCCTTTTAGATCTTCTAATACACTTCCAAAAACCCAAAGCCAAATCATATTGCCGACTACTTGCCAAAAATTATCTTCGGCAAACATAAATGTTAGGATGCTCCAAAAATGAGAAATCCAGCTCGAAAAGGTGGATGTGATTCCTATATTATTCCAAACGTGTGTGTCATAAAAAGTAGTTGGTTCATCGTTCATTAACAAAGTAATTCTGATGGATTGTACAATCACAAAAAATAAAGTTGTTGCGACAATAATTTTTAAAATATCACTTTTAGATATATATTTTATAAAAGAATTTGCGTTAGCCATAATTAATAAAAGTTTTTACGATTCGTTTTATTCCAAATTTTTAAAATAATAAATGCGATGAGCATTCCTCCTAAATGGGCAGTGTGTGCTACATTGTCACCTGCACTATTTTTGATGCCAAAATATAATTCTATGGCTGCATAAAGCGCAACAAAGTATTTTGCTTTTAGTGGAAAGAAAAAATAAATTTGAATAATTGTATTCGGAAACAAATATCCAAAAGCAAACAATAAACCAAATACAGCGCCAGAAGCTCCTACAATAGGATTGCTTGTTACAATTTGGTAATAATCATGAATATTTGCTTTAGCTTGATTAATAAATAAAATATTATTGGGGTCATATTCCCATGCAGCTTTTAATTGAAAAAAGGGATCTTGCATATTGGTTGAACTAGAATAGTTTTGAGAAAGAAAACTGCCATATTCTTTATAAGTAGGATTTGCATTAAAATGAACAATCGCATTTTTTAGCGTATAAAAATCGTAGCTTAAAAATCCTAAATAAAATATAGATGCACCAATCCCACACAGTAAATAAAAGGCAAGGAATCGTTTTGCACCAAACATATTTTCTAAAATAGAGCCAAACATCCAAAGCGCAAACATGTTTGAAAACAAGTGCATAAAACCACCTTCGGGATCAGCAGGATTTCCTCCATGCATAAACATGTGTGTAATTAATTGCCAAATTCTAAATTTATCTGAACTCCAATGATACAAAGCCAGATGTTCTGAAATGTCAATCCCTTGTTTTCCTAAAATAATCATTGCTAAAAAAAACAAACCATTGATGATCATCAAATTTTTGAC
>CANHNT010000023.1 GCA_947461985.1 Bacteroidota bacterium
GTTGCTACAGGAACACCGTTTGGCATTTGTAAAATAGACAATATCGAATCCCATCCATCAATTGAGTTACTGGATTTTACGGGCACTCCAATGACAGGCAAGGGGGTTAAACTAGCCACCATACCAGGCAAATGAGCTGCTCCACCGGCGCCAGCAATAATCACTTTTATAGCACGAGTATGCGCTTTGCTAGCAAAATCGAACATTCGTTTAGGTGTTCTATGTGCCGAAATGATGGTACATTCATACTCAATATCATGTTGTTCTAAAATTTGCGCAGCATCTTTCATCACATTCCAGTCGCTATCGCTTCCCATAATAATTGCTACTAATGGCTTTTTGCTTGCAGTATTTGTCTTACCCATAAGGCTTTATTTTTTGCTTCGTTTAAATTTTGATTTACTATTGTGGCATGACCCATTTTACGAAATGGTTTCGTAATTTTTTTTCCATAAATATGAATAAAAATGCCTTCTTCGTGCAAACATTCTGTCATTCCTTCATAATAAACATTTCCGGTATGCCCATCGGCACCTAAAATATTTACCATAGCAGAAGGCATGATTGTTTTTGTACTTCCTAAAGGCAAATTTAATATTGCACGTAAATGTTGTTGATATTGGGATGTAAAAGAACTTTCGATGGTTTGATGACCACTATTGTGTGCCCTAGGAGCAACCTCATTTACAAAAATATTATTTTCCTTATCAATTAAAAATTCTACAGCCAACAACCCACAAATATCAAATTGAGTGATTAATTCTTTTGCAATTTGTTGTGCTTTTTCTGTAATATTTTTTTCAATTGGAGCTGGATATAATAATAAATCTAACATATTAGCTCCGTCATGAAACTCCATTGAAACTGGCTCGTATACTGCTATTTCTCCTTGCTCATTTCTTGCTGCAATAATGGCTAATTCGATACTAATTTCAACTTTATCTTCAACCAAACATGGGCCTTCTAACAAATTTACTAAATCGCTTTCAGCATTTACTACACAAACTCCCCGTCCATCATAGCCATCTTTTCTTGTTTTTTGAACAAAGGGAATTTTTATTAATTTATTTTCAATTGCATTTAAAACAGCTGTTTTATTTTCAAAGATGATAAAATCTGCTGTTGGTATATTATTCGTTTTGTAAAACATTTTTTGCAATCCTTTGTCTTGAATAATTTCCAAGGAATTAGGATTTGGATGAACAATTTTCCCTTCAGATTTTAATTTCTTTAATGCTTCTACGTTTACTTTTTCAATTTCTATGGTAATTAGATCACAATCTTGACCAAATTGATAGACTGTATCAAAGTCTTGCAAATTGCCTAAAACAAATTCATTGCAAAAAGATTTACATGGAGCGTCCTTATCGGCATCTAAAATTTTAGTGTAAATATCCCATGCTTGAGCACAAGGCAACATCATTTTACCTAACTGCCCACCTCCTAAAATACCCAACTTTTTATTTGTCGAAAAAAAATTATTTCCCATTAATCTACAAATATAATTCGAGTGAGTGACTTTGTCATCATTTTATATAAGCTTATATTGAATCAACAAATAATTTATTCCTTTGTTTTTAAATCCATACTTTTGTACCGAAAATTAAACAGACTTAAAAACAAAAAATGTATTCAATTAATTTTAAATTTGAAGAAAAAGACAAAAATGCAAAACTGATTGAAAATTGCCCAATTGATGACAGTATATTGGAAATAGCAATCAAAAACAACATCCACTTACATCATAATTGTGGTGGAGTTAGTGCTTGTAGTACTTGCCATATTTATTTAGAAAAAGGTGAAAATTTTGTTGAAGAATTATCTGACAAAGAAGAGGATTTTATTGACAGAGCAAGAAACCCTAAATTAACGTCAAGATTGAGTTGCCAGTGTGTACTATTAGAAGGCAGCGGTGTTATTGAAGTAACGATACCCGATCAAAGTCTGATACATGGAGAATAATTGAAGGTTAAATATTAGATATTGAATAACAATAAATAATCAACATCTACATTCACTTTAACGATTAAACTATAACAATAAAATATTAATATAAATGAGCACATTTGAACCACCGATATATTGGAATGACCATGAGGACATTGCCTTAAAATTATACGAACGATTTGGCGACGATTTTACTGAATCAAAAATCTATCGAATTCGATTTACTGAATTATTAGAATGGGTGTTAGCAATTGATGGTTTTGTAGGCACCAAAGAAGGCTCAACTGAAGGACATCTAGAAATGATTCAAAGTAGTTGGGTTTACGAATGGAGAGACAACCAAAAATAAATTTCTTTTTTTAAAAGAGTTTATTAACTTTAGCTCGAAAAATACATAAATAACATGTCAAACATTTTAGTAATAGACGACGAAAAAAGTATTCGTAAAGCCCTTACAGAAATACTTATTAATGAAGGCTATAAAGTTGACGAAGCGATAGATGGTTTAGAAGGATACAATTTAATAAAAGCTAAAAAATATGATTGTGTATTATGTGACATAAAAATGCCGAAATTGGATGGCATGGAAATGCTGGATAAATTACTAATAGAAAAACTAGAAGTTCCTATAATAATGATATCTGGACATGGCACGTTGGACAATGCTGTTGAAGCAGTTAAAAAAGGTGCTTTTGATTTTATTTCGAAACCCCCAGATTTAAACCGTCTTTTGATCACTATAAGAAATGCGATTGAAAAAAGTTCTCTAGTATCAGAAACAATAAATTTAAAAAGAAAAGTAAATGGATTGCAAGATATTGTTGGACAATCAGAATCTATTTTAGACATTAAAAAAACAATTGATAAAGTTGGTCCTACTGAAGCAAGAATATTAATAACTGGAGCCAATGGAAGTGGCAAAGAATTAGTAGCTCGTTGGACCCATGAAAGAAGTAATAGAAACGAAAAACCTCTCATTGAAGTGAATTGTGCAGCAATTCCAACTGAATTAATTGATAGTGAATTATTTGGGCATGAAAAAGGTTCATTTACTTCTGCTATTAAACAACGAATAGGGAAATTTGAGCAGGCCGATGGTGGTACCTTGTTTTTAGATGAAATTGGAGATATGAGTTTAAGCGCTCAAGCTAAAGTACTTCGAGCATTACAAGAAGGGAAAATAACTCGTGTAGGTGGCGAAAAAGATATTGAAGTAAATGTGCGTGTAATAGCCGCTACGAATAAAGATTTACTAAAAGAAATAGATCATGGTAATTTTAGACTAGATTTATATCACCGATTAAACGTAATAAATATTCATGTACCTGAATTAAATAATCGAAGAGACGATATTCCGCTTTTAGTAAACCATTTTTTAAGTATTGTTTGTCAAGAATACAAAATGAAAGAATTACAAATTGAACCCAAAGCATTAGAAAAATTAACCAGTCACAATTGGACAGGTAATATTAGGGAACTAAGAAATGTAATAGAACGGTTAGTTATTTTAAGCGAAAAAATCATTAAAGAAAGTGATATTGAAAAATTTGTAATTCCTAAATAATTTATTATGTCGTTATACTCAATGCAAGATGCCATTAATGAAATGGTGAATAGCAGTTATTGGAAATATCGTTATCAGGTTATCAAACTAAAAGGTGATTGGGAATTATTAATGGGCAAAACGGTAGCCAAACACACTAAAGATTTACGCATTGATAATCGAAAACTTTATATCATAACCGATGTTCCTGCATTGAAACACGAACTTTCTTATAATAAAACACTTTTGGTTGCTCGAATCAATCAACATTTTGGAGAGCAATTTATCAATGAAATTATTGTGAGTTAATAAAAAAGCGAAGTTATAAACTTCGCTTTTTTATGCACCTAAAATACTCAAATAACGTTTCAAAGCTTCCAATTCCACTTTGGCAATAAATTCAATGAACGTATTTTTCTTTACATCAACTCGGGCCATTTCAAGCGCATCATAATAGTTCATCCGATTAGCATAGTCGCCCTTAATGTTAGCAATCACATAGCCATGTTTTAATAAAATTAAATTCATCCATAATCGAGATGTTCTACCATTGCCATCAATAAACGGATGAATCGTTACTATTTTTTCACTCATTTCGGCAGCCAACACCACAGGGTGCAATTTATTTTTATTTAATTGATACCATAAAAAAACATCTTCCATTTGCTTTGAAACCAAAAAAGGTTGTGGTGGCATATGCTGGCTTCCTTTAATCATAACTTGCACTGTTCTGTATTTGCCAGCATTGTCAGCATCAATTCCACGTAAAACTAAATTATGCAATTGTAACAAATCACGTTCACTTAATTCTATATTTTTATCAACTAAGTCTTTCAAAAACAATACAGCATCTTGATGATTAATTGCTTCTAAATGCTCACGCATTGATTTTCCTGAAATCGTAATTCCTTCATTTATAACTAAATCTGTTTCCTGTAAAGTAAGTGTATTTCCTTCAATTCTATTGCTTTCAAAAGTATATTCTAACTCCAAAGCTTGAGCAATTCTATAACTATCCAAATGCCTTAGTTTTATTAGTTTCTTTTTTTCTACATCAATTTCTTTTAATAAAGTTGTTACATTTTTAGCTAATCTAATGATCGGTTTTTCTAATCCATAACGCACTTTTTCTTCAGCAACCATCATTGCTTTTAAGGCCAAATCATCATTGCCTATTTCATACAAAATGACTTCGCTCATCCATTCTACCAACAACTTTTCGGTATCAATTCCTAGAAGAGATGCCAATTTTATAACTTGTGCTCGTGTAGGCTTTCTTGTTCCTTTTTCCCATTTACTAATTAAAGCAGCATCAATATTTAATTTTTGAGCCACGTCACGCATCAACAATCCTTTAGTTTCTCTGGCTTCTTTTATGATATTTTTCATCTTGACATTTTTTGACATGACAAATATAGTCAATTTATTTAATAAAAAGAAGTCTGAAAATAAATTCAGACTTCTAAAAAAAAAAAAATATAAAAAAACTACGCTTTAATACTAGCTCTAATCACATTTAATGCTCCACCGGCTTTAAACCAAGCAATTTGTTGGTCGTTGTAGCTGTGTTTTACTTGAATCGTTTCGTTGCTACCATCTTTGTGGTTCAATACCATTTGTAAATTTTTACCAGGAGCAAAAGTCAATAAACCTTCAATATCAATGGTATCATCTTCTTGAATTTTATCATAATCTGCTTTGTCTGCAAATGTTAAACCAAGCATTCCTTGTTTTTTCAAATTGGTTTCATGAATACGAGCAAACGATTTTACCAATACAGCACGAACGCCTAAATGACGAGGTTCCATAGCAGCATGTTCACGACTAGAGCCTTCGCCATAGTTTTCATCACCTACTACAATACTACCAACACCAGCTGCTTTGTAAGCACGTTGTGTTGATGGAACAGTGCCATATTCAGCTGTCAATTGATTTTTTACATTGTCTGTTTTATCATTGAATGAATTTACAGCACCAATCAACATATTGTTAGAAATATTATCTAAATGCCCACGGAATTTTAACCAAGGACCAGCCATTGAAATATGATCAGTTGTACATTTCCCTTTGGCTTTAATTAATAATTTCATGCCTTTTAAATCCGTTCCTTCCCAAGCAGCAAATGGATCTAATAATTGCAAACGCTTACTTTCAGCGCTTACAGCTACTGTCACTGCACTACCATCTTCAGCAGGTGCTTGAAAACCAGCATCTTCAACAGCAAAACCTTTCGTTGGCAAATCATCACCTGATGGTGCCGTTAATTTTACTTGTTCGCCTTTATCGTTTGTGATTGTATCTGTAATTGGATTAAATCCTAAATCTCCAGCAATAGCTAATGCTGTAACAATTTCAGGAGAAGCAACAAATGCATACGTGTTAGGATTTCCATCGGCACGTTTTGCAAAGTTTCTATTGAATGAATGAATGATCGTATTTTTTTCTTGTTTTTCTGCACCCATTCTGTCCCACATTCCAATACAAGGACCGCAAGCATTGGCAAAAATATTAGCCCCTACGTTTTCAAAAACTTCTAAAATTCCATCCCGTTGAACAGTATATCTTATTTGCTCCGAACCTGGATTAATGTTGAATTCTGAATTTAATTTCAAGCCTTTTTCGTTGATTTGAGAAGCCAAACTTACTGCTCGTGCTAAATCTTCATAGCTACTATTGGTGCAACTACCAACCAAACCTACTGAAATTTTAGAAGGCCAGTTATTAGCAGCAATAGCCTCTTTCATTTTAGAAATTGGCGTAGCTAAATCGGGTGTGAACGGCCCATTGATATGTGGCTCTAATTCATCTAAATTAATTTCATAAACCTCATCGAAATAGGTTGATGGATTTGCATACACCTCATCATCACCAGTTAAATGTTCTTTGATTGCATTGGCAGCATCCGCTACATCGGCACGACCAGTTGCACGAAGATATTTTGCCATGCTTTCATCGTAACCGAAGGTGGAAGTGGTTGCTCCTATCTCTGCACCCATGTTACAAATAGTTCCTTTACCAGTGCAACTCAAACTGATAGCACCTTCTCCAAAATATTCTACAATTGCATTGGTACCACCTTTTACCGTCAATATCCCTGCTACTTTTAAAATAATATCTTTAGCCGAAGCCCATCCGTTTAATTTACCGGTTAATTTAATACCAATTAATTTAGGCATCATTAATTCCCAAGGCAAACCAGCCATTACATCACAAGCATCGGCACCACCAACACCTATTGCCACCATTCCTAATCCTCCTGCATTTACAGTATGACTATCAGTTCCTATCATCATTCCACCAGGGAAAGCGTAGTTTTCTAACACAATTTGATGAATGATTCCTGCACCGGGTTTCCAAAAACCAATACCATATTTATTAGATACTGATGAAAGAAAATCGAACACTTCCTTACTTTCTGTATTGGCAAATTCTAAATCGGCTTTGGCATTATTTTTTGCCATTATTAAATGATCGCAATGAACGGTTGAAGGAACAGCCACCGTTGGGCGACCAGCTTGCATAAATTGTAACAACGCCATTTGTGCTGTTGCATCTTGCATGGCTACCCGATCAGGATTAAAATCTACATAGGAATTTAATCGAGGATAATCCGTCATTTCCATACCTGCATCTAAATGCGCATAAAGAATTTTTTCGGATAACGTTAATGGTCTGCCTAAAGTTTTACGAGCTGCTGCCACTCTTTCGGGAAATTTGGCGTAAGTCGCCTGAATCATTGAAATGTCGTATGCCATTTTTATTAATTTTGAATGATGAATGTTAATTGTTGAACATCGTTTTTTCAAACGTGGTGCGAATTTACAATAAAAAAAGGAAAAGTTTAAAATGATTCATTTCATTATTGATTAAAAATTCGCTAAAAAGAGATAACTCATTTTGTATCGTTACTTGTATTGTTTCATTTTGCTCATTTACCCAAACATCTCTTCATTTTTAAAACGTTTGAAACAACTGCGTTCTAGCTCTTCTCTAAAATCGGGATGCGCAATATTGATGAGTGCTTTGGCTCGTTGCTCCATGTTCATGCCAAACAAATCGACAGCGCCATATTCGGTCACTACCCAATGAATATGCCCACGAGTGGTGACCACACCTGCACCCAATTTTAAATTGGGCACAATGCGTGAAAGTCCTTTGTTGGTGATGGATGGCAATGCAATAATGGGTTTACCCCCTTCCGAAAGCGCTGCGCCTCTTATAAAATCCATTTGTCCGCCAATACCCGAATATTGATAAGTTCCAATTGAATCGGAGCAAACCTGACCAGTCACATCTACCTCAATGGCACTGTTAATGGCTGTTACTTTGGGGTTCTGACTAATTATTCGGGGATCGTTAACGAAGTTAATGTCAAGCGCTTTCACAATGGGATTGTCGTCCACAAAATCATAGAGTTTTTTAGTGCCCAACAAAAACGAAGTCACACAATAGCCATTCACGATTTTTTTGAGTGAGTTATTGATCGTTCCGTTTTTAATTAAGTCAATGGCGCCATCCGAAAACATTTCGGTATGCAAACCCAAGTTTTTATGGTTGGTCAAATTCTTCAACACACAATCAGGAATGGTGCCAATGCCCAATTGCAACGTGGCGCCATCTTCTACCATGCCTGCTACAATTTTGCCAATTTTTAAATTAATATCATTGATGTTGTTGGCATAGCTCACCTCTGGCAATGGCTGATCTACCCAAACTGCCATATCAAAAAGGCTAAACGGAATAAACGCATCGCCATGCACACGAGGCATATTGGGATTTACTTGAGCAATCACTTTTTTGGCGGTGTTTACAGCTGCTCGTGCAATATCGACCGATGTTCCTAAAGAGCAATAGCCATGCTTATCGGGTGGCGAAACTTGCACAATGGCAATATCTAAAGACAAAATACCTCTGGTAAATAACAACGGAATTTCGCTTAAAAATACCGGCACATAATCGCCCATGCCATTGTTGATGGCACGACGGTTGCTATCGGAAACAAACAACGAATTGATATAAAAATGACCTTCTAACTCTTCGCTATTGAGGTCAATGCCAACTTGCGAAATACTTACCAGTTCGACCTGTTGCAAACGCTCTTTTTGAGCAATCATTTCGTTTATTAAATTTACAGGTGTGGCTGCGCTGCCATGTAAAAAAACGCGTTGGTTCGACTGAATGAGTTGAATGGCTTCTGAGGCCGTATTGTATTTGTAGGTATTCATTTTTCTTAATTGTTTTGTTGGCAAAATTATGCCTTAATGCCTTTATTGTGAAGATAACATTTATCATGAAATTTTTTATGATGGAAATTTTACTGCGCATCGATACCGTTAAAGCTTGTCCTGGCATTCATTTTCAATAGTACAGTTTAACGAATAATGTATGTTGGAATTTTCTTTCCACATAATCACATCGAAGCCGAAAAAAGAATGGAACCCTAAAACGGAGCGTCGCAATTTCGATGCACAATGAAAAAGTCCTCGACTACCAAAAAATAAATGAATAATTACTTTTCCGTCTAATTCATTCCTTGTTTAGTTTTACCTAATTATTATTTTCAAAACTAATCGTCAATATGTCCAATGCAGTGTGTTATAATGTTGCTAGAAGGTTTCGTGATAAGGTTGAATCCTTTTTCGAATATAAAAAAAGTTCGTCATGTGGCTAACAAATTAATTTGCAGGACGCATACATCTCATAACAATTCAGCGAACGGCTATTTTACCATTTTCTCTTAAAAGATAAACCAACACCAATTGTCAACATAAAATCTTTAAAATCATTTGTTTTCAAGCCTGTTCTTACATTCAATCCATTTAAGTCAAGAATCATTCCGGCTTCCGATGCAAACGCAATTTTAGATTCGTCTGAATTGTTAACCCAATCTGTATCAAAATAATCTCCTAAGTTATCATAAATAGCCATTTTCCAGGCTACATCTTTATATGAAACTCCCACACCAGAATATATCCAAAATGGATAGGTTACTTTTTTAGTTATACCAACAATACTTTCAACCAAACCTGTTCTTATTTCATCTTTAAATCGCCAATCATTTCCCCATTTTACATACTGACCACCAGTAACAACCCCTTTATTGTTTACGTTTCCATTGGGACCAGCGCTCGAAAAGAAGTTAGAATTACAGCGCACTGTTACAAATGCTCCTACTGATGTATTATTGATTGAACCCCAAGAAAATCCTATGTTACATTTTTCATCGTATGCATAAGTATAATAAAATCTATCGGGCCTTCCATAACGAGTGGCTAACCGATTTGAATGTTTAATTTTAGTATTTAAATTAGATTTATCGATGCATATTTTACGTGCTTTTACAAAATTTTCTACTGCTGT
This sequence comes from Bacteroidota bacterium, assembly GCA_947461985.1. GTDB lineage: Bacteria > Bacteroidota > Bacteroidia > Chitinophagales > Chitinophagaceae > OLB11. The sequence goes on from CANHNT010000023.1 coordinate 9,851, forward strand.
TGCTTGAGAATAATTGGTTTTAGACAAGGCGTCTAAATTTCCTTTACGATAATAAGCATCACACATCATTTGTTTTACATTGGCAACGTCGGCTCCATTGGGATAATTAATTAAATATTTATTGAACGTTTTTTCCATGTTTGGAATATCTAAATCGGTTGCTTGTTGTTTACCTAAATTGACTAATTTTATTTTAATATTACCATGCGCTTCTTTTGCATAATTCAACAATGTATTTCCGTTTAAATAATTTTCAAATGATTCTATTGTATATGTTTTATGGGCTTTACTCCAAGCAATTTTGTCTACCACAATATTTTTTTGAATTAATGCTTCTTTGTCATTACTTCTAAAAGATAAAGCTGCTTCAAATTTTTGCAATGCTGCTTCATACTTTTCAACTTTCATTAATGCTAATCCTTTACTCATTGATTCGGTGTATCCATTAATAGATTTCATTTGTTTGGTTTCATTTATTCGTTGAATTAATTCTATTGCTTCAGAATCGTTTGCAACTGTTGGATCATTTAAAATGGCTAATGCTTCAGGAAAGAGTTTTAACTTGGTGTATATTGCAACTGCATTCAAAGCATAATCTAAATTCTTTTTGTTATTGGTCCAAATTTTCTCCCAAAGCACAGCCGCTTCTTTTAACTTTCCTTCATTTGTTAGTTTTTCTGCATTTAAAACATCGCTTGCTTCTGAGGCAGAGGCTTGCATTCTAGTTTTAAGTTCATCTATTTTAGATTGAATGGAGGAATCTTTTAGGGCTTCTGCTTGTTGCAAATAAGCAGTCGCTTTGTCGGCTTGTCCCATGTTAAAAAATGCTAGCGAAATATAATAATATCCATCCCCTTTATTGGGTTCTTCAATTAATAAATCTGATGCCAATAAAATGATATTATCCCATTGTTCTTTTTCAATTTGTTGTTCAATTATAGATTTAGTTTCTACAAAACCTTCCGTTTGTGCGTTTGCTAAATTGCAAAAAAGAACAAAAATAATTGTCAGTATATTTTTTATTTTTATCATGGTTTAATCTGTTATTTTTTGAAGAATCAAATCATATCTTGTTTTACTAACTTTTCGTTGCAAAGCTTCCGTATCGCTGCTAGACATAGCTCCTAGTGAAGCATTATAATGACTTTTATAGACCACCGATTCTTCTTCACAACCAAAGAAAGTACCATTCATTGCCCTACTATTTTCCATTGCCGAAACACACCCTAAAGAGTTATTCCATTGCAAAACCACATCGCCTTGAACATAAGTGCCAAAGCATGATGCCCCACTGTTTCTGCAAGCAATTACCAATCTGTCTTGCTCTTGCTTAACAATGTCTACCAAATCTGAAAATTTCTTTATGTAATTTCTTTTTTTAGAAATTAGCAAATCACCACATTTTTGTAGCGACTCTTTACGAGAGGTTATTGCATCATTAATGAGTTTTTGTTTTGTTACATACACTTGTTTTATGAGAACAACGGCAGCCTCTTGCCTTTTGGACAAATTAATAGTCAGCTCCCAACTTTTATTTTGAAACATTTTAATATTTTTTTCAATATCTGATTTATCTATTTCAAAAATATCAATTGTTTTTTTTAGGTCTGCTTTTGATTCAATTATTTTTTGTTTTAAATCGGCAGCCTCAGCCCTATAAGCTATTATATCAGGTTCGGCTAACTTGCTAATATTTGTCAATAGAGCTTCCACTTCATTTAATCGCTGCTCGTAAGACGTAACGGTTGATTTTATAGCAGATGCATTCACCTCAAATTTTTGTCTTAGTGTAGTAATTTTATTGTTTTCTAAAAAAATTTGTTGGTCTATTTTTTTTATATCAGCCTCATTTTGCTTTCTAGTTTTTTCTTTCGAGTCTGCAATGGTTTTAACTTCCTCTGCATTTAAATCTTTAAGTTTAACTTCATAAATGGCAATTTTATCTTCAATTGTATGTTTTTCTGCCACTTGCCTCATCAAATCCTCAATCCATACAGTTTGCAACGATTTGGCATAAGCCTTAACCTTATCATTATAACTTTTACTAAGTGCCACTATTTCTTCTCTCAATTTATCTGAATTGTCCTTTAATTTACTCATTTGCTCATCAATGTCTTTTCGTTTTCGAGTAAATTCATTTTCATCAGATTCCAATTCTGCAAGTTGAGCTTTTTTGGGATTTATTTTATCTTCATAATACTTTTCTTTTTTATAAATTTCTTCAGGGGTAGCAGCCCTAACACGTTGCCCTGCATGTGGGAACGATTCTCCAGGTTTAAATTCTGAACGAGGAACTTGACAACCTGTACAAAATTGGCCTCGTCTATATTCATCAATTACGGATTCTTTTTCTGCAATTAAATCATTAATTTCTTTTTTTAGTTTGGCTATTTTTATCGATTCTAAATTATAGGTTTCAAGGTGTTGCCTATTTAATTCGCCCACCTTATCATCATTTTTCAAAATCATGCCCGATTTATATTCAATGCTGCTTAAATCACTACTTCCTCCCGTTTGGGCAAAAAGCATATTTGACATTAAAATAAAACAAACAAAAAGATACCCGGTTTTTTTTAAAATATTATTTATCATAAAAACTATTTTTCACAAAACTTTTTTCCTCTTACAAATTAATCTGTTAATTTTATTTGTCCTCCCTTTTGCTAATCTCTACTTGCTTTTTTTGATAAGGCAAATATTGTTGTTCAACATAAACACACACCTTACAAGTTATTAATTGCACAAAACTGGATAATAAACATTATTAATAAGTAAATGTATATAAGGTTGTTTACAAATCCAATCTAATTGAATAATTTTATTCAACTGCGGTATTTTTAAAGGCCTAGCCAATTGAAAACAGGGTGATTACGATGGAAATATAGTTTGTAGATCAGATTAACTTTTTACTCCTTAGCGTTTTAGTCATTTAGCGGCAGAAAAGAAATTCGGATTCTAAAACTGAATTAACCCTTTCCCTTCCAACCCTTTCATTATTTTATTGTGCCAA
>CANHNT010000024.1 GCA_947461985.1 Bacteroidota bacterium
ACTACTCGGCCTTTGCTTTCATGAATGGTTTTTACAGAGGCTAAAAAATCATCATCAATAAATGATTTTAATTTATCAATCGAACGAGCTTCGATGGCAATTGTTTCTTGTGCGGTTTCAAAAATTAGTTCTTTGTTCAACTTGTGTTTATTATTTAGCAAATGTAATTACCATTTAGCAATTTTAAATGTTTGTGTTTGCGTACCTATTTTTAGGGTCAACAAATAAATACCTGCTTGAAATTTTTCGGGAGAAATAAGTATATTATTTGATGATGTAAATAGTTCCTTTGAAATTATTTTTCCTGTCATATCTGAGATGGTGTATATGCCATTCGTAAAACTTGGAAATAAAATAGAAAGTGAATTTTCGCCTTTTGCAAAACCGATCGAATTTGCCAATTGGCATAAAGGAGAATTTGGTATTTCAGCGATTGAAACGGGCAAACAATTTGAACTTAAAATATTTCTGAGTTGAAAGTGAGTGCAAATGCTCGATGCATTTATTCCATTAAATAATAAAGTATCTGCTTTTAAAACATACAATGCAGCTTCAGGTAATGTGGTATTGTTGGTAAAAAAATGCAATGATTCAAGCATTAATCGATCGGTTACATAATCGCCTAAATCGGTTGACATTGCACTCATTGCACTGTTCCAAATTTCGCCAAGTTTATAAATGTCATTGGTGGTTCCGTAATTTGTAGAAGTATTCGCTATTCTTCCAGTCCAAAAAGCATTGTGACCATCCCAACTAAACATTTTTTCCCAGTTAAACGTATTCAAACTTCGAGAGTATGAAGTGGCAAAATAATCTGCTAAACCTTCATCAAGCCCTGCACGCTCATTGCTAAAATTATCATTTCCATTCGCACTCCAACTAATACCATGACAATATTCATGAATAATTACATCCGCATCTTCGGCATCATCAACGCCACCTGTTCCAAAACTCAACGTAGGATCACCACCATTGCGCAAAAAAACGGAGTTGTCGGCGCCAAACTGTCCATGCGCATCGGCAGTAATTCCGGCAGTTAATAAAGTATCGTAACCAATAGAGGCAATATAATTTTGAAATTGTGTGATGTGATACACGATGTTACATTCTTCAAAACCGGGTTGATTTCGGGTGAAAATAAAATTGGGAACCGTGTTGGTCGTCGGTAAAATATTGGGACTCTCAAAATCATCAATTCGCACAAAGCCATTTTCTAAATAAAAAGTTTGGTTTGCATCATCAAAGGTAATTGGCAAATTCACGGTAAAATAAGCATTGTTTGTCCAAGTATCATTTGCATCATTATTGTCTATATAAATACCGCCATATAGTTTGTTTAACGTAGTCAAAGGATCTGGTTTAAACACTTTTGCAGAAACAAGTGTGTCTTTTAATAATTGTCGAGCATAATTTATTTCTTTCAAAATAACTCCATCCAAGTTTACTAAAATGGCTTCGTCTAAAGATTTATTCCAAGCATTTAATTGTAAAACAATTTGCGGCTTATCATTTTCTAAATAAATTTGATATTGCGTTGATTTCACTAAATGAACATCGTTCCACTTTAATAAAATAGATTGGTCTATGTTTTTTTTATTCCATTTACTTAATTCAGTTTCTACAAAATAATTTTCTAATAGAGCAAGATTGGGGCATTCTTTTTTTATCGAAAAAATATTAAAATGAGCATCCAATGAAACTTTTATGGTGTGGTTATAGATAGGCACAGCCTGATAAGAAACAGTAAATAAAAAATGTGTAGCATTTTTTGTGTTTTTTGTAAACACTAATTCTAACGAAATGCCATTTTGATTTAAACCATCCAATTCATGTACCAAAAATTGTTTAATCCCTTCGATAGATTTGTTTTCTAATTTTTTATTGATCGAATATAATTGGGCATGTAAGGGAACAGTAAATAATAATATGAGGCCTGTAATAAGTATTTTCATAATTTGAAGTTACGAAAATACTGGCTGACTTTTTTCAATTTTATGGCGATATTTTTTTCTTACAAATAGAAACATACAAATTGCGCCAATGGCAGCATATAACATATCCGATTGCGTATCCCAAACGTACCCTTGCGTGCCTAAAAATGCATCAGCCGACTCCCCTGTGCATATTGCTACGCCCCATTCTAAAAATTCATATAAAACTGAAATAGCCATGCAAATAGACACCGTAAAAACAGGTAGCCAAGCTTTATTTCGTAAAACATGTTTTCTAATTAAAATTTCTTTTGTAATCATTGCCGGTACAAATCCTTGCGCAAAATGACCAACTTTATCGTAATTATTTCTATCTTGATGTAGCCAATCTTTAATGGTATCAAATAAAGGAACTTCAGCATAAGTATAGTGCCCACCCACAAATAAAATATAGCAGTGAATCAGTATAAAAACATAGGTCAATTTTGAAAATTTAAAACGAGTGTAACTACAAACCAATACCAGAAAACCAATTATTGCAGGAAAAACTTCCATCAGCCAGGTAAAATAATCCTTCGGTTCAATGGCCGAAATAATCAATCCAATCAAAAAAAAGAATACTAAAATCAGGTGAAATTTATTTTTCATTTTATTCAAGTTTATTAATCAATTATTCCTTCAGTAATCCAAAAAATTTAAATTCCACACCTTCTCTTTTTACTATAATTGCGGTTTCTTTTTCTTTACTTGATTTCTTGATCGCTTCAATATAATCTTCAAAATCAATAATCATAAATTCTCCAATTTTGGTAATTACATCTCCTGCTCGAAGCCCTGCTTTGTCAGCTAATTTAAATGGGATGCAACCATCAATTCGGATACCATTTTCATTAAACGAAAAATCGGGTAAAATTCCTAAGTCTACTTTTAGTTTTTGAATTTCGGGTAATATATCAACCGTTTTTCCAAATGATAATTTTGTTTGGGCACTTAATGCTTCTATGGTGCTAAATACATAATTTGAAACCTCTAAAATGCTATTTTGAGAAACCTTAGAAGGCTTGTCATTAATCGTTAAATAATCAATACTACAACCTGTACTGAAATTTAATACAGGAATATTTTTTTCATAAAAAGAAGTGTGATCTGAAAACCCATATCCAGACGAATCGATTTTTAATTTTAAACCAGTTGTATTTACTTGATTTAAAAGAGGCAACCAGGATGCCGATGTATTCACCCCACTTATATAAAGGTTTCTGTTTTTAGGATTTAATCCACCAATCATGTCTATATTCAACATGCAATTAAATGAATTTAGTAAGAATTCATTTTGTTTTACAAATGCTTTAGACCCAAGTAAATTTTGTTCTTTCCCAGAAAACGCTACAAAAAGATAATTGTATTGCGAAAATTCATCCTTATCTAATTCAGAAGCTAAATACAATAAACTGGCTACTCCGCTAACACTGTTTGCACCAGGATATTCTCCTGCTGCATTTCCTATATGATCAAAATGAGTTCCTATCACAATGGTTAAAGCCGCTTTATTATCTATATAACCCATCACATTTTTACCTTCAGCTTTTGCTTCTTCAAAACCCATTTTGGCTTCAAATTCTATCCAATCTTTTTTTAAATTTGGTTTAATAAAATAGTTATACGCTTTATGACTAATAAAAGCCACAGGAATGGGAATTGGATTAAATTTTCCTAAATTATTTGGAGATAAGTCAATGGCAGCATCAATATCATTTAAAAAAATGATGCCAGCAGCCTTTTGCTCAACAGCCAGTTTAGCAAATTCATACATCGATTTTTGAGGATTAATATTTTCAAATGTTTTCATTTTTTTTAATGAAACCAACCATACATTTCCTTGCTCATATACTTCTGGATAGGCAAAACCACAAATGGAATTTCCTTCACCATATTCCAAAAAAAGAACATCCGAATTTAAAATTAAATGTTTATCAAATAATTTAAAGTACGCATTTTTGCCCAATCGGGTAGTACTTATCGAGGCAAATCCTGATTGATATTTCCCTTCATAAGGGCTTAATCCAATTTGTTTAAATCGAGATTCTATGTAATTTGCAGCTAATTGTTCGCCATCACTTCCAGTCAATCGACCTTCCATATTTTCGCTACACAAAGTATCAATGTCTTTTTTTATTTTCGCTAAAACTGAGCTTTCTCTTTTGTCTCCACCCCATTTTGCAGTTGCAAAAAAAGGCAATAAAATTGCAATAGTCAATAAACGGGTATATCTTTTAATCATTCTTCGAATCTGATAAACAATAATTGTGCCCACAAATATAATAGACACAAACTACTTCCTAACGAAAATTAGAAATAAATAAGTAGATGTTTTACTTTTGTGAAAATTTTAAGATAATGAAGAATACCCCTTTTACTTCTATTCACCAAGCACTAGGTGCTAAAATGGCTGAATTTGCTGGTTATAACATGCCAATTTCATATACAGGAATTAATGATGAACATGCTGCCGTAAGAAACAGTATTGGCATTTTTGATGTTAGTCATATGGGTGAATTTATTTTAAAAGGAGAACATGCACTTGATTTGATTCAACGAATTACCAGCAATGACGCATCTAAACTCAGTAATGGTAAAGCACAATATTCTTGTTTCCCTAATAATGAAGGAGGAATTGTAGATGATTTATTGGTGTATTGTGTTGAGGAGAATAAGGTATATATGTTGGTTGTAAATGCTTCTAATATTGATAAAGATTGGAATTGGATCGTGAAACACAACACTAATCATGTGGAAATGCACAATGTTTCAGACAAAACAGCGTTATTGGCTATACAAGGTCCAAATGCGGTGAAAGCAATGCAAAAATTGACTGATATGGATTTGATTAATTTAAAATATTACACATTTGTGAAAGGAACTTTTGCTGGTGTTGAAAATGTTTTAATTAGTGCAACGGGTTACACAGGGGCAGGTGGAGTAGAAATTTATTTTGAAGATCATGGAAATTGTGTAGATGTTTGGAACAAAATAATGGAAGCTGGTGCCGAATTTAATATTAAACCAACTGGCTTGGCATGTAGAGATACGCTTCGTTTGGAAATGGGATTGTGCCTTTATGGAAATGATATAGATGATACTACAAGTCCAATGGAGGCTGGTTTAGGATGGATTACTAAGTTTACCAAAGACTTTACCAATCGAACTCACATTGAAGCTCAAAAAATAAATGGTGTTGAGCGTAAATTAGTAGGTTTCGAAATGATTGATAGAGGAATCCCTCGTCATCATTATCATTTAAAAACAGCTGACGGAAGTGATTTAGGATATGTTACCAGTGGCACACAAAGTCCTAGTTTGAATAAAGCGATTGGTATGGGTTATGTTAAATCATCTCATGCAGCTATCGGTTCTGAAATTTATGTAGAAGTAAGAGACAAATTATTAAAAGCAATTGTAGTAAAATTGCCTTTTTATCAAGGATAAAAAAAATATCAGTTAATACAAAAGCCGACTTAAAAGAGTCGGTTTTTTTGTAAATATTTTATTTTGATACCATGATTAATTGAGCATCTCTAATAGAAATTTAAACTCAAGTGAGAATAAATAAAATCTGTAAATGAAAATCATATCTTTGGCAAATGAAAAAACAACTGGGTACCAGTCATTATTAATTTTCCTCGAAAATAATTTTAGTTGAAAAACATACTTTACATACCCTATTTTATTTATGTAGTATTACTCTTTATTGTGTTAATACTATTTGCATTTCCATTTGCATTGTTATTGTCATTAATGCCTAAAAAAGTGCGTGATTATGGTATGTTTTTTATTTTAAAATTCATCAGTAATGCTTGGTTTATTTTAGGAGGTATGTGGCCTAAAAATTACAATAGAAATAAAATTGACTTTTCTAAAAGTTATTTAATTGCACCCAATCATCAATCGTTTTTAGATGCAGCTATTGTATATACCAGCATTCCTCAATTATTTAAATCATTAGGAAAAAAGGAAATTGAAAAGACTCCCATTTATGGAATTATTTATAAAATGGTAGTGATTACAGTCGATAGAAGTTCGGTTACTGCAAAGGCAAATAGTTTTAGACGAATGAAAAAAGAAATGGAAGAAGGGCTCTCTATCGTGCTGTTTCCTGAAGGCACATTTGCAGATAAGCCACAAAATGAATTGATGCCATTTCAAAACGGAAGCTTTGCATTAGCGCACATGCAACAAGTTGATATTTTACCCGTCTTATTTTTAAATACGGTGGAAAGAATGCATCCTTCAAAATTATATTTAGTGACGCCAGGTTGGAACAGAGCCGTTTTTTTGCCACCTATTCCAACAAAAGAAATGGAGAAAGCAGATTTAGATTTATTGAAAAATTATTGTCAATTATATATGCAAACTTGCCTTGATTTTTGTCGTAAAAATAATCCAACAGAGGTTTGGATTTTTGCAGTAACTTGGCTTCAAAATAATCAATTAAAATAATGCTTTTTGCAGATGTCATATTACCCTTGGCTGTTGAACGTAATTATACGTTTGGTGTACCTGTGCAAATGCAAGACAAAATAAAAATTGGTTGTCGTGTAGAGGTGCAATTTGGTAAGCGAAAAGTGTATAGTGGAATTGTGAAAACATTGCATCAAAACAAACCTGATGTTTATGAAGTCAAACCGATTAGAACACTGCTTGATGACGAGCCAATTGTGACAGCTCAACAACTCAAATTATGGGAATGGATGGCTTCCTATTATGCTTGCACCGAAGGTGAAGTAATGAATGCTGCCTTGCCATCGCATTTAAAACTAGTCAGTGAAACCTATGTGGTGCTTAATCCTGATATTGATATCAATGCAATTAATGTAACTGACGATGAATATTTGGTTTTGCAAGCATTAGAAGTTAGGCAACAACAAAAAGAAGAGGAATAAAATCCTTTTTCTTTTTATCATTTCTTTATACAATAAATTTAAAAATGGTACATCAAACTAATGCGCCACTAACCAATTTTCACCCATACCCACTTCTGCAACTATAGGCACGTCATTAGGTAAAATCATGGCACTTTGCATACAATTTAAAATTAATGCTTTCATGTCATCGGCTTCTTCTTTTAGTACATCAAATACCAATTCATCATGCACCTGAAGGACCATTTTGCTTTTTAAATTCGAATTTTTTAAGTTTGAATTGATCGCAATCATGGCCAACTTAATCATGTCAGCAGCGCTTCCCTGAATCGGGCTATTAATGGCGTTTCGTTCAGCAAATGCTCTTACTGTAAAGTTTTGAGAATTAATATCTCTCAACCAACGCTTACGACCCATCAAGGTTTGCACAAATCCATGTTCACGAGCAAAATTGATGGTTTCATCCATGTATTTTTGTATGCCTGAAAATTCTTTTTTATAATTATCAATAATCTCTTTGGCTTCTGTTCTACTAATCGATAAATTTTCGGCTAACCCAAATGCACCCTGTCCATAAATAATTCCAAAATTTACACTTTTTGCTTTGTATCGTTGCTCTTTCGTTACTTCACTTTCATCAATGCCATATACTTTTGCCGCAGTGGCTGTATGAATATCTTTATGTTTTCTAAATGCTTCACACATGGCTTCATCACCACTCATGGCTGCTACCACACGCAATTCTATTTGCGAATAATCAGCGCTGATTAAAATGTGTTTGTCGTCTCTTGGAATAAATGCTTTTCTAATTTCTCTACCTTGTTCTGTTCGAATAGGTATGTTTTGTAAATTAGGATTAATGCTACTTAAACGCCCAGTAACAGCAATCGTTTGAGCATAGGTTGTGTGCACTCTACTCGTTTTAGGATTAATTAATTCGGGCAAGGTATCAACATACGTATTCTTCAATTTGGTATATTCACGAAAGGTTAAAATGTCATCACAAATTTTATGTTCGTGTGCCAATTTTGCTAACACTTCTTCTCCTGTTGCATATTGCCCTGTTTTTGTTTTTTTGGCTTTGGGGTCCAATAATAATTTTTCAAAAAGTACCTCACCCAATTGTTTTGGCGATGCTAAATTAAATCGCACACCAGCTTGTTTGTAAACCGACTCTTCAGCTTCTTTGGCCAATTTTTCTAAAACCACACTGTAGTTTTTCAAAAAATCGATATCAATTTTTATTCCTTCAAACTCCATTCCTAATAAAACTTTTATTAAAGGAGTATCTACTTCATTAAATACTTTTTCTACTTCTTTTTCTTTTAGCAACGACACAAATTTTTCTTTCAATTGAAGGGTAATGTCTGCATCTTCACTTGCATATTCTTTTATTTTTTCAATTTCTACATCACGCATAGTGCCTTGACCTTTACCTTTCTTTCCAATTAATTCTTCAATAGAAACAGGTTTATATTGTAAATAGTGTTCACTCAACAAGTCCATGCTTCGCTTGCCTTCGGGCTCAAAGCAATAATGCGCCAACATGGTATCAAATAAATTTCCTTTGATTTCAATAGCATAATTTTTCAATACTAATAAATCAAATTTTATATTTTGACCTATCCATAAAATGCTTTCATTCTCGAATAAAACATTAAATTGGTTTAAAATTGAAAGGGTTTCTTTTCGATCATTTGGGAAAGGAATATAAAATCCTTCATGTTCTTTTATAGAAAAACTCATTCCTACTAATTCGCAAATATTGGCATCAAGTCCAGTAGTTTCAGTGTCAAAACAAATTTCGGATTTAGTCTTTAGATGATCAGTCAAGTTGGAAATTAATGCTAATTGCTCTTGTGGGGTATCAACTAAATGGTAAACATGTTCAACATCATTTATGGTTTTATAATTCACAAATTCTTGAGAAAATAAATCTTGCTGAACAAGGTCTGATTTTCGATTTTCGACTTTCTGCTCAACTGCTTTTCCAAATAAATCAAATTGTATATCTTGAGCATTCGAACTTTCATTCTTCGATTTTTCAATAAAATCTTGTCCTAAAATTCGTTTGCCAATGGTTCTAAATTCTAAATCATTAAATACGTTTGCTAGTTCATCTTTGTCCCATTCGCTTAACGAAAAATCTTCTTCATGAAATTCGCATGGCACATTTAAAATAATGGTTGCTAATTTTTTACTCATAATGGCATCTGCTTTTCCTGCCCTCACTTTTTCGCCAATTGCCCCTTTAATTTTATCGGCATTTTCTAAAACACCTTCCAATGTTCCATATTCTTTTAAAAACTTAACCGCTGTTTTTTCTCCTACTCCTTTTATACCCGGAATATTATCAACAGCATCGCCCATCATTCCTAAAATATCAATTACTTGGTCTACTCGTTCAATATCCCATTTAGCTAAAATTTCTTTAACGCCTAAAATTTCTGCTTTGCTAAAACCCGATGCAGGTTTATACATAAATACTTTATCATTTACCAATTGTCCATAATCTTTATCGGGTGTTACCATATAAACATCGTAGCCAGCCTTTGAGGCTTGCACACTTAATGTGCCAATAATATCATCTGCTTCATAACCAGGCACTTCAATAATTGGAATATTAAAAGCTTTCAACATTCTTTTAATATCAGGAACGGCTGCCAAAATATCTTCAGGTGTTTCTTGTCGGTTTGCTTTGTATGCGGCAAAATCATCATGGCGTTCTGTTTTATCTTTAGTGTCGAAACATACAGCTAAATGGGTTGCTTTGTGGTTATTGATTAAATCCATCAATGCATTTAAAAAACCAAATTGAGCATTGGTATTTTTTCCAGTACTCGTAACCCTTGGGCTACGGGCTAAAGCATAATAAGCACGAAAAATCAAAGCAAAGGCATCGAGTAAAAACAATTTTTTGTCCATTTTGTGAAAGTAAGACAAAAAAGAGATTGTGACAATTTGAAAGAATAAAAAGCTGAATAAATTCAACTACTAAATCCAACTTTTAAGCATGGTATTGTAGACAGATTTGTCACTTCGGGATAGATTTTATAAAAAAAGGATTTCTTTTTTCCACAATACTTTTTATTCAAAGCGCCTTTGTTTACCTTTGCGTTTCAACAGTAATAAGTTCGTCATTATTTCACTCTCGTTTTACAACGGGATAAAAAAAAAATGCCTAAAGACAACTCAATTAAGTCCGTTTTAATTATTGGTTCTGGTCCTATTATCATTGGTCAAGCTTGTGAGTTTGATTACAGTGGAACCCAAGCAGCTCGTTCACTTCGTGAAGAAGGCATCAAAGTAATTCTTATTAATTCGAATCCTGCAACTATTATGACTGACCCCATGATGGCTGATAGAGTATACCTTTTGCCCTTGAATGTAGAAAGCATTGAACAAATTTTAAAAGAAAATGAAATTGATGCAGTGTTACCTACCATGGGTGGACAAACTGCCTTGAATTTGGCTAAAGAAGCAGAAGAATTGGGCATTTGGGAACAATATAACGTCCGTTTAATTGGTGTTGATATTAAAGCCATTGATAAAGCAGAAGACCGTGAACAATTCCGTCAGTGGATGATACAATTGGGGGTGAAAGTTGCAAAAGCTAAAACAGCGAATTCGTTTTTAGAAGGAAAAGAATTTGCACAAGAAATGGGATTTCCATTAGTGATTCGTCCTTCGTTTACGTTGGGTGGAACCGGTGGTGGATTTGTGAATGCACCAGAAGATTTAGATGAAGCATTGAACAGAGGTTTGCAAGCAAGTCCTATTCACGAGGTATTGGTTGAGCAAGCCGTGTTGGGTTGGAAAGAATTTGAATTGGAACTTTTAAGAGATAGTGCTGATAATGTTTGCATCATTTGCACGGTTGAAAACTTTGATCCAATGGGTGTTCACACAGGCGATTCAATTACGGTAGCGCCAGCAATGACGTTGAGTGATACTGCATTTCAATTGATGCGAAACACAGCGATCACGATGATGCGTGATTTAGGAAATTTTGCTGGAGGTTGCAATGTGCAATTTGCCATGAACCCCGAAACAGAAGAAATTATTGCTATTGAAATTAATCCACGTGTTTCTCGTTCGTCGGCATTGGCAAGTAAAGCTACTGGTTATCCTATTGCCAAAGTTGCATCTAAATTGGCAATTGGCTATCGTTTAGATGAATTGAGTAATCAAATTACCGGGAATACATCGGCATTTTTTGAGCCAACATTAGATTATGTTATTGTAAAAATACCTCGTTGGAATTTCGATAAATTTAAAGGTGCAAAAGATACATTAGGACTTCAAATGAAATCGGTTGGTGAAGTAATGGCTATTGGTAGAAGCTTTACAGAGGCTGTTCAAAAAGCTTGCCAAAGCCTTGAAAATAATGCCATTGGCTTGGGCTATTATGGTAAAAGTTTAATGAAAACAGATGATATTTTAGAAAGTTTAAAAACACCCAAATGGGATCGAATTTTTAGAATAAAAGATGCGTTGATGGCTGGTGTGAGTGTAAATTCTATATCGAAAGCGAGTCATGGAATAGACAAGTGGTTTTTAAATGAAATAAAAAAGTTGTGTGATATTGAAAAAGAAATTGCAAAATATAAATTAGATACATTGCCTACTGACTTATTGCAGACTGCAAAAACTAACGGTTTTGGTGATGAGCAAATTTGTAGAATTATGAATGATGGTACGGAAGATGCATTATATGAAAAACGAAAAGCGTTAGGCATTACTCGTGTATTTAAAATGGTTGATACTTGTGCTGGTGAGTTTGAAGCGGTAACTCCTTATTTTTATTCAACCTTTGAGAAGAAAAGTGAAATGGTTTAGATTTTTGCCACAAAGAGAATAGGGTCGAAAGAAGCACTGAATAAAAATTTGCAATTTGATTAATGAAAACTGAAATTATACATAATAAAATATATGAAATAAGAGGGCATAAAGTAATGCTTGATTATGAAATTGCTGAAATGTTTGAGGTTGAAACTCGAACATTGAACCAAGCAGTAAAACGAAATATTGAGCGTTTTCCTGAAGATTTTATGTTTCAATTGACTGAAGCAGAATGGGAATTGATGCGGTCGCAAATTTCGACCAGTTCCGGAAGTTCAGCTCTAAGGTCACAAAATGTGACCTTAAACGAAGATGTTTTGATATCACAATTTGTGACATCAAAAGGGAACTCATCACAATTTGTGATGAGTTCAAACAAAAATAGAGGAAAAACATATCGCCCTTATGCTTTCACCGAACATGGCGTAACCATGTTAGCCTCTGTTTTACGAAGTCAAAAAGCGGTGAAAGTGAGTATTGCTGTGGTTCGTGCGTTTATTTCATTGAAACAATATATTTCAGATAGAAAAAATATTTCAAAACAAATAAATTCAATTAAAGACGAATTATCAGAACGAATTGACGAACAAGATGTACAAATTATTGAAATTTATCAAGTTTTAGATAAACTCATTCAAGATAAAGAAGAACAAAAACCTGTTGAAAGAGAACCCATAGGCTTCAAAACAAAATCTAAAAAGAAAAATCCCTAAAATTTATCTAATCTGTTAAATCAGTGTTCCATATTATGACAAAATTAATACACAACGAAAGCATCGTTACCAACAAAAAGAAAATTATTGTTTTAGGTTCAGGCCCCAATAGAATTGGTCAAGGCATTGAGTTTGATTATTGTTGTGTGCATGGTTTGCTAGCCATTAAAGAATGTGGTTACGAAGCTATTATGATTAATTGTAATCCGGAAACAGTGAGTACTGATTTTGATATGGCGGATAAATTA
>CANHNT010000025.1 GCA_947461985.1 Bacteroidota bacterium
ATTGAGTTCGATACGCTAAAATACTTTCTTTTTTAGTTTCCCAAACATCCGAAATGTCGATCACAAAATCAGGTTCTACATGTCGGTCTTGTATATAATTAAATATTTTTTTTGGACGCCAAGCTTTTTGAAGTTCGCCATTAAAAGAGGTTTCAATTTTGATTAAACCAGCCAAAAAACAAGCATCTTTTATTAATAAAGCCCCTTTTTCATGGTCTGGATGACGGTCAGAAATGGCATTCGCTAACACTATTTCGGGTTGATATTTTCGAAGAGCAGTAATTAATTTTAGAAGATGTTCTTCATCATGTTGAAAAAAACCATCTTTAAAACCTAGGTTTTCTCTTGCATCTAATTGTAAAATACGAGCAGCATTTGCACTTTCAATCGCTCGAGTTTCTTTATTTCCACGAGAACCCAATTCTCCGGCAGTTAAATCAAGAATGCCTGTTTTTAGGCCTAAGTTTTTATGAATCATTAAGGTTCCACTGCAGGATAATTCTGCATCATCAGGATGTGCAGCGATAGCTAAAATGTCTAATTTCATTTGGTAAAAATAGATTTAATGTATCAAAGTAAAAATAATTTTACAGTCACTTCACTTAAATTGAGTGTCTATTTGTATTCAAAGTGTCCTCTGCGTTCAATTTCTAATACAATGGATTCCATCGCTTCATCTTCTCCTAATGGTTCGTAATTGTTTTTTAAATTATTGTCAAAAAGAATGGCAACTGTTTGCCATATTCTTGCATTAAAACCACCTTTTAAATCTTTGATAATTTGATAACAAGGTTTGCCAGTTTGTCGGGCAATTAGTTTGACTAACACTTGACCCTGACTCATGGTTAAATTTTCTAATTCGCCTTTAAATTTTTTATTGAGTTCATTTTCTTTATGTTGTTTGTAAATTTGTTTAGCATCTTTACTGTGCAACATGGTCATTGCTGAATCGATGTCGTGCATAATAAATCCGGCGGCTACTGCATAAGGATATACTTTATATACGTTATATCGAAGTCTATCAAAAGCTTCACGTTGTTCTCTAGCTTCTTTTCTTCTTTTAGCAAATGCTTTATTTCCTTTTTCGATACAATAAGCATCGTGTAACCAAATGTGCGGCAAGGTGTCATTACCAATCACTATACTTCCTACCACAATGGTATCATTTACCCCTTTTTGGGCACATACATTTTTGCTTGCCATAAGCAAACAAAAAACAAGGAGTATAAAAATTCGGTTAAACATCGCTTATACAAATATCGTCAGAATTTCTAATAATCAAATTCCAAAAATTATTAAACTCTATTTGTTTAACAAAAGCGGACAACAGTCATCTGACATCCGATAAATTTTTTAAGAAAACTCCCAACCAATATCTTTTCTATAGTATTTTCCTTCGTACTGAATTTTTTCAGCATTTTCTTTGGATATTTTTAAAGCCGTTTGTAAATCATCTGCCAAAGAAGTAATCGCCAAAACACGACCTCCATTGGTAACAATGCCATCAGCAGTTTGTTTTGTTCCTGCATGAAACAAAAGACTATTTTCACAATTTTCAAAACCAGTCATTACGTTGCCTTTTTCAAAATCTTCGGGATAGCCACCACTCACCAACATCACAGTGGCTGCATGTTTTGGAGAAAGGCTACATTCTGCGCCAGCTAATTCATTATTTTTTAATTTCAATAAAAGTTCCACCAAATCACTTTCCAAACGAGGCATTACAACCTCCGTTTCAGGGTCACCCATTCTGCAATTATATTCAATTACAAAGGGTTCGTCATTTACTTTTATCAAGCCAATAAATACAAAACCTTTATAAATAATTTTTTCTTGTTGAAGCCCTTTTATAGTAGGTTCTACAATTTTAGTAATTACCTTTTGCATAAAAATTTCATTCGCAAAAGGTACCGGAGAAATGGCACCCATGCCACCGGTATTTAATCCTTTATCACCTTCGCCAATGCGTTTATAATCCTTTGCAGTGGGCAATAAACAATAGTTTACGCCATCAGTCAACACAAAAACAGAACACTCAATACCTGTTAAAAATTCTTCAATCACGACTTTAGCACCTGCTTTGCCAAATTTGTTTTCTTGCAACATTTCCTTAAAAGCTAGCAACGCATCTTCATGTGTTTCAGCAATCACCACGCCTTTTCCTGCTGCCAAGCCATCTGCTTTTAAAACAATAGGCAATGAATGGTTTTTGATATACGCGACTCCTGAATTGTAGTCAGATGACAGATGTTGGGTGTCTGGTTTTAGATTTGAAATATTTCCGCTCTCCGACATCTGACATCCGACAAGCGAAAACTCTTTGTATTTTGCTGTTGGAATATTCATTTTCATCATAAACTCTTTGGCAAAAGCTTTGCTTCCTTCCAATTGAGCACCATGTTGAGAGGGTCCAATGATATGAATATGGTTTAAATCATCTTGTTGAAAAAAATCATAAATGCCATTCACTAATGGATCTTCAGGTCCAACAATAACCATTTCAATTTTATTTTCTAAACAAAATGTTTTTTGAGTTTCAAAATCATTGACAGAAATATCAATATTAGTGCCTATTTCAGCCGTTCCAGGATTGCCCGGGGCAATAAAAATTTGAGTGCACAGTTTACTTTGCGCCAATTTCCAAGCAATTGCATGCTCTCTGCCACCACCACCAATTAAAAGAATATTCATGAGTGCGAAGGTAATTTTAATGTGTCAATATGCCAATGAGTAAATACGGCATTCTAAAAATAATTCACTATTCATCATTCATAATTCGTAATTTATTTATATCTTGGCTACTTAAATTTATTAAATGGAAAATACACAAGTACAAAAAGGACACCCAAAAGGGCTTTACTTTTTATTTTTTACTGAAATGTGGGAACGTTTTAGTTATTATGGAATGAGAGCAATCTTTATTTTATTCATGACAAGAATTCTCTTGTTAAACGATGCAGATGCTTCTGAAATTTATGGTAGTTATACTGGACTGGTTTATTTAACCCCACTTTTAGGAGGTTATTTATGCGATAAATTTTTAGGCAATAGAAGAAGTATTGTGATTGGTGGACTTCTAATGGCTTTAGGGCAATTTTTAATGTTTATGAGTGCATCTGCCGGGGCAGCTGGTGGGGTTACGTTAATGTGGGCTGGTTTAACTGCTTTAATTGTAGGGAATGGATTTTTTAAACCAAATATTTCTACTATGGTAGGTCAACTTTATCCAGCAAATGACAGAAGAATTGACAGTGCGTTTACTATATTCTATATGGGTATTAATTTAGGCGCATTCTTTTCTCCATTAGTATGTGGTTCAATGGACTTTAAATGGGGCTTTTTATGTGCATGTATAGGAATGCTCATTGGTTTAGCAACGTTTATTATCTTTCAAAAGAAATACTTAATTTCTGAAGAAGGTAAAGAAATTGGATTGCCCGTAAAACCACTAGACTTAAAAGCTATTTTAACTATTGTTGGGTCAATTGCTATTATTTTCTTTATGTTGAATTTTAAACAAATGTTCAAGGATGTAGTGATAAATATCCCTGCAATTGGTGGCATTAATATCGGAGAAATTAAAATAATTAGTTGGTTTATTTATGGTGCAATGATTGCAATGCCAATTATTATTTTAATGGACAAAAGCTTGACAGGTATTGAAATGAAAAGAATTATTGTAATATTCATACTTGCATTTTTTGTTATCTTCTTTTGGGGTGCATTTGAGCAAGCAGGAGCCTCGTTAACACTTTTTGCTGACAGACAAACAGACCGTCACATTTTTGGGTGGGAAATGCCAGCATCCTATTTTCAATCGGTTAATCCATTAGCAGTGATTGGTTTAGCTGGTATATTTACCTTAATTTGGGGTTTCTTATATTCAAGAAAATTAGAGCCATCTTCGCCTAAAAAAATGGCCATTGGTTTGGCTTTAGTTGCCTTAGGATATGTTGTAATTGCAATTGCTGTTAAAGGATTAGGGTTAGGCGAAAAAGTGTCAATGTGGTGGTTAATTGCTTTATATATTATTCACTCAATGGGTGAACTTTGTTTATCTCCAATCGGGTTATCGATGGTATCTAAATTAGCGCCTTTGCGTCTTTCATCTCTAATGATGGGAACGTGGTTTTTGGCTAATGCAGCGGCTAATAAATTTGCTGGAACATTAAGCGCATTAATACCTCCAAGTGGAGCTACCGATCCAAATGTACCAGTTGTTTATCCATCAATTCTCGGGTTTCAAATCACTAATCTATATGAGTTTTTCATGTTGTTTATTGTTATGACAGGTGTTGCAGCAGGAATATTATTTATATTAAGCTCGTGGTTAGAAAAAATGATAGTAGAAAAGCATGTAGAAAATACAGAAGTTGCACACGAATTATAAAATTTGAAATGATTTGTAAAATAATCATTTCTCTAATTTCTTCAAAAATCCTCACTTTTACAGTGGGGATTTTTTTTGCTATTCACACAAAAAGTCAATAAATAATAGTAAATAACTACTTAATTAACAGATATTTGCAGTTATTAACAGCTATTCACGTCATTTTTGTGGATAGTGACAAATTATCCACACTAAATGCAGGTTCTAAATTGTGAAAAACCTCTGAAAGTATTGAATTTGTTGATAGCCAATGCGTTCAAGATGTGGATAAATTAGTTTGAACATTTGTTGTGATTGAATGTGGTAAAAAGTGTTATTTTGTGTTATAAAAATAATTAATTTTGTAACATGTCTAATTACATTGGAGAATATGAAGTAACAATTGATGCCAAGGGAAGGTTTATGATTCCTACTGGTTTCAAGCGTCAGTTAAATACTGAAGCAGTTACAACCTATGTGATTAGCAGAGGTTTTGAAAGTTGTTTAACGCTGTATACAAATGAGCAATGGAAAAAAATTGAGAACATCGTTAATGGTTTAAATGATTTCAATCCAAAATCAAGAATTTTAAAACGTAAATTTTTAAACGGAGCAACTCCAATAGAAGCGGATGGTGCTGGACGATTATTGTTGAGCAAACAATTATTGGAACATGCAGGCATAACTAAAGATGCAGTTTTTTCTGCACAAGGCAATAAAGTAGAAATATGGGATACCAAAACGTATCATGCAGCAATGGAAATGAGTGCCGAAGATTATAGCAATTTGGCGAATGAGGTTTTAGGAAGTAATTTTTTAAATCCGAATGATGGAGAATAATACGAATACATACCATACTGCAGTTCTTTTACAAGAGTGTATTGAGCAATTAAATATTAATCCAGATGGAGTTTATTTAGATGCAACGTTTGGTGGAGGCGGTCACAGCAAAGAAATTTTGAAACATTTAGGACCTAAAGGAAAGCTAATTGTGTTTGATCAAGATGAAGATGCACAACGAAATATTCCTGACGGTGAGGACAGAATCATATTTGTTCCAGAAAATTTTAGATATGCCGATCGTTTTGTGCGATTATATAAACTAGATAGATTAGATGGTGTATTGGCAGATTTAGGGGTAAGCTCATATCAATTCGATACGGCTGAACGTGGTTTTTCTATTCGGTTTGATGCGCCTTTGGATATGCGTATGGACAATCGTGTGGGTTTTTCTGCAGCAGATATTTTGAAAAAATATTCAGAACAAAAACTGCAAAAATTGTTTGAAGAATATGGTGAAGTAACCAATTCAAAAACCTTGGCTAAACGAATTGTTGACATTAGAAATTCATCTTCATTAACAACCATTAATGAATTTAAACAAGCAATATCAACAGTTGTATATGGCAATCCAAATAAGTATTTAGCGCAAGTTTTTCAAGCATTAAGAATTGAAGTAAATGATGAACTAAATGCCTTGAAAGATTTTTTGCAAAACATCACCACAAAACTTTCACCTAAAGGAAGATTATGCGTAATCACATTTCATTCGTTAGAAGATAGAATCGTAAAAAACTGGATGAAAAATGAAACATTTGAAGAAGTGCCAGATTTTTTACCCGTTATGAAAAAAGAAAAAAAATTAAAGATTATTTCGAAGAAACCAATTTTGCCAAACGATAAAGAAATTAGTCGGAATTCGAGAGCTCGAAGTGCAAAACTAAGAGTGGCTGAAAAGAGCTGATTACCTGGTAATGTGTCCAATGTTTTGAAAAATATTAAAAAGATCTACAAACTAAATACTGAAGTTAAACACTAAAAATAAATAACAGGTTGAACAAAATAAAAAACATATTACACAATATTCCCAATTGGAAACGCATGCTGAATACAGTAGGCAATGAGGGTATTGTAAACAATATGCCTTTTATATTGTATTGCTCATTATTAGGAATTGTTTACATTTCAATTAATCATTTAGCTGAAAATAGAATTAGAAAAATTAACGACACTGCAAAACAACTAAAAGAATTTCGTTGGAAATTTATTGATGAGAAATCACAAATCATGTTTTTAACGAAAGAAAGCGAACTAGCCAAAGGGGCTTCTGTTTTAGGATTGCAAATCACGAAAGTGCCTCCTTATAAAATTCATGTAGAAATAAATAATAGCAATGAAAACAAGTAAAGACATACGTTTTAGGGTGTACCTCACTTTTCTTGCCATGTGTTTATTTGGCGTGATGATTATTTATAAAGGTGCAACCATTCAATTTAAAGAAGGTCCAGAACTTCGTGCTCAAGCAGATAGCATGCACACCAAAATTGAGGTGATTCAACCTGAACGTGGAAACATTTTTTCTGAAGATGGAAGTTTATTGTCATCTTCTATTCCTGAATTTGATTTGCATATCGATTTTACGGCTATTAAAAAAGATACATTTAATAAATACATTGAATCCTTATCCGGGAAAATTGCAACTATTTTAAAAGATAAAAATGCAGTTGATTATAAAGAAACTTTAAGCGAAGAATTTAAAAATGGAAATAAATATTTCCTCTTAAAAAAGAAAGCTTCTTATGCTCAATATTTGGAATTAAAAAAAGTACAACCTTTCAAAAAAGGAATGAACAAAGGAGGTTTTATTACCGAATCCAATACGAAAAGAATAAATCCATTTGGATTATTAGCCAATCGTATTGTAGGACTTTGGCGTAAAAATGCACAAAATGTAGGCATTGAAAGAGAGTTTAATGAGGATTTAAGTGGAATGCAAGGTCAACGTGTGGTTCGAAAAATTGCTGGTGGTGCGTGGATGCCTATTGATGGATCTGAAATTGATCCTGAAAATGGACGGGACGTAATTATGACGTTGGATGTAAACATTCAGGATGTAGCTGAAAATGCATTAAAAAATCAATTAGAAAAAGAAGAAGCCACGTTTGGAACTTGCATTGTGATGGAAGTAAAAACAGGAAAAATAAAAGCCATGGCTAATTTAGGTCGTCAAAAAGATGGTTCTTATTATGAAGATTTTAATTATGCATTAAAAAGAATTGAGCCAGGTTCTACATTTAAATTGGTATCGTTAATTTCTTTAATGAGAGATAAATTAATCAAAACATCCGACATGGTTAATTGTCAAGGAGGTAAAACAAAAATAGGTCCTTATACAATTAGTGATAGTCATGCTGGCCTCGGTATGTTAACCATCAAAGATGCATTCGCACATTCTTCCAATGTGGCTTTTGCAAAATTGATTCATCAAAATTATAAAGACAAAATTGGTAGTTATTGGACAAACCTACACGCATTGGGTTTAGATCAAAAAACGGGTTTAGGAATGAGTGGTGAAACAACGCCAAGTTACCTGAAGGATTCAGTTACAAAAGGTCGTTTTGCATTGGCTTTTATGGGAATGGGTTATCAAGTAATGATTACTCCTTTGCATACTTGCATGGTGTATAATGCGATTGCAAATCATGGCAAATTAATGAAACCTTATTTGGTAAACAGTGTGCAAGAGTATGGAAAAGATGTGGTGAAGTACGAACCTAAAGTGATGAATCCGGAAGTATTAGACAGTGCTTCAATTGAATTATTAAAAGAAACAATGAACGAAGTTGTAGAAACTGGAACAGGTAAAGCATTAAAAAATAAATATTATACCATTTGTGGAAAGACAGGAACTGCGCAAGTTGCAGACAAAGGATTGAAATATTCCGATCGAGTATATCATGGTTCTTTTGTAGGATTTTTTCCAAAAGAAGATCCTCAATACACGATTTGTGTTGTTGTAAGAACCAAAAAAGGGTCTAATAATTATTATGGCGGACAAATTGCATTACCGGTGTTTAAAGAAGTTGCAAACAGATTGTATGCAATCAATATGCACAATGTAAACTCCATAGCACAACAACAAAAAGTGAATGAAGCCTTGGTTCTAAAAAGTATTAAAGGTTCAGAATATGACGTGTTGGCACAAAAATTAAACATCTTGAAAAAAGTTGTGAATACACCTAATTGGATTCAAAATATTCAAACCGATTCAATAGGAAATTTTACCTATGCAAACGTTGTAAATTATAAAAATGCAGTGCCAGATGTAAACGGAATGGGATTGAAAGATGCTATTTATTTATTGGAAAAAATAGGAATGAAAGTGATTCCAGTTGGAAAAGGAAAAGTAATTACACAATCCATTTTACCAGGAAGCAATTTTAATAAAGGTCAAAAAATAACCATACAATTAAGTTAATTGAAGACAATAAAAAACATATTATCTCATATCAAAATCATTCAATTATTGGGTGATGAAAGTCTTGCTATTTCTATGCTTTGCATCGATAGTCGCAAGGCTGAAAAAGATGCTATGTTTATTGCTATAAAAGGAACAGCGCAAGATGGGCATCAATATATTGACCGGGTTATTGAACTAGGCGCAACAGCTATTGTTTGTGAAAACTTGCCATCAATATTAATTGAAAATGTAACCTATATTCAAGTAAAAAATACTTCAGAGGTGGTTGGTTTAACGGCATCTAATTTTTATGAAAATCCTTCATCAAAATTAAAGTTAGTGGGCATTACGGGAACAAATGGCAAAACAACTTGTGCTACTTTATCTTATCAATTGTTCTCTCAATTGGGCTATACATGTGGCTTAATTTCTACAGTTCAAAATCAAATCGGCAATAAAATAATTCCTTCTACACATACCACGCCTGACGCCATTAGTTTGCAAGCATTGTTAGCACAAATGGTAAATGAAGGTTGCTCTCATGTGTTTATGGAAGTAAGTTCGCATGCTATTCATCAATTTCGTATTAATGGAATAGAATTTACTGGAGGGGCTTTCACAAACATTACTCATGACCACTTAGATTATCATCAAACCTTTGATGAATACATCAGAGTAAAAAAAATGTTCTTTGATTATTTGCCTAAAAAATCATTTGCATTAACCAATGCTGATGACAAACGAGGTATGGTGATGTTGCAAAATACAAACGCCATTAAAAAAACATATTCGCTTAAAACATTAGCCGATTATAAAGGGAAAATAATTGAAAATAGTTTGACTGGATTGTGCATGACAGTCAATAACCAAGAAGTTTTTTTTAGTATGATTGGCGAATTTAATGCCTATAATTTATTGTGTGTTTATGGAATTGCTATTGAGTTAGGTGAAGATAAACAACAAGTATTAGAAACACTTTCCACTTTAAAAGGAGCTGAAGGTCGTTTTGATTATATTATTTCTAACAACAATAAAATTTTAGGAATTATTGATTATGCGCATACGCCTGATGCATTATTGAATGTACTAGCAACCATCAATAAATTAAGAACAGGAACAGAAAAATTATATACATTGGTTGGTTGTGGAGGCGATAGAGATAAAACAAAAAGACCTGTCATGGCGTTGGTTGCTTGCGAACACAGCGATAAAGTGATTTTTACATCGGATAATCCACGAAGCGAAAATCCTAAAACAATCATTGAAGAAATGGAAACAGGAGTTCCTGTTCATCAACGAAAAAAATATTTAATTATAGAAGATAGAAAAGAGGCAATTAAAACAGTGTGTAGTATGGCAAGTGCAGGAGATATCATTTTGGTTGCAGGCAAAGGTCATGAAAAATATCAAGAGATTAATGGGGTAAAAAATGATTTTGACGACAAGAAAATTTTAAACGAAATGTTTGTACTTTTTGATAACTAAAAACTAAAACACTAACCATAAAAAATGCTTTATCATTTATTTACATATTTAAGAGAACACTTTAACATGCCAGGTGCAGGTGTGTTTTATTTTATTTCGTTCAGAACGGCCATGGCAATTATTTTATCTTTAATTATTTCATTGGTTTTTGGTAAAAGCTTAATTAAATATTTACATCGTAAGCAAATAGGAGAAACTGTACGTGACTTAGGTTTAGAAGGAGAAAAACAAAAAAAGGGAACGCCTACTATGGGAGGTATCATTATTATTGCTGCCATTATTATTCCCACATTATTATTTGCAAGAGTAGAAAATGTATATATTTTATTGATGTTAATTTCCACAGTTTGGTTAGGCTTAGTAGGCTTTTTAGATGATTATATAAAAGTATTTAAAAAAAATAAAGAAGGATTAGCTGGTCGTTTTAAAATTTTAGGACAAGTTGGATTGGGAATTATTGTAGGGTTAACCATGTACTATAATGAGAATGTGTACATCGTTCGTGAAACCACAGGAGGTAAACCAGCAATATATAGTTCAGTAGATAAGGTGATGAAAGAAGGCATTATAAAAATTGATGAGAAAGGAACAACAAGAACCTATGCACATGTAAAAAGTGTGGTTACTACAATTCCTTTTGCAAAAAATCATGAAATGAGTTATGCTAAAATCGCCTCTTGGTTTGGTGAAAGTGCTTTAAATTGGATGACACCATTGATTTATATTTTGTTTGTGATCGTCATAATAGTAGCCGTTTCAAATGGTGCAAATATTACGGACGGGTTAGATGGGTTAGCCACAGGAACGAGTGCTATTATAGGTATTTGTTTAGCCTTATTTGCTTACTTATCTGGACATTTTAATTTCGCTAGTTATTTAAACATTATGCCTATTCCTAATTTGGATGAGTTGTCAATTTTTATAGGTGCATTTGTAGGTGCTTGCATTGGTTTCTTATGGTATAATAGTTATCCTGCGCAGGTTTTTATGGGCGATACCGGGAGTTTAGCATTAGGAGGAATTATTGCTTCATTAGCAATCATCATCAGAAAAGAATTATTGATTCCAATTATTTGTGGTGTGTTTTTAGTAGAAAATTTAAGCGTAATCATTCAAGTAGGTTATTTCAAATGGACCAAACGAAAATATGGAGAAGGACGCCGTATTTTCTTAATGTCACCGCTTCATCATCATTACCAAAAACTAGGATATCACGAAAGTAAAATCGCTATTCGTTTTTGGATAATCGGAATTGTATTAGCTGTTTTGAGTATAGTAACCTTGAAACTACAATAAAAAGTAGAATAGTATTAAGTAGAAAGTAAAAAGATAAAATAAAAAATAAAAATGAATTACGAATTAGTCATATTGGGAAGTGGAGAAAGTGGTGTAGGTGCTGCTTTGTTGGCTCAACAAAAAGGCATTTCTGTGTTCGTTAGTGACAAAGGCGCAATACCAGATAAATTCAAAAATGAATTAATTGAAAATAATATTCCGTTTGAAGAAGGGCAACATACAGAAGCCATTGTATTATCAGCAAAAGAAATTATTAAGAGCCCCGGCATCCCTGATAAAGTAGATATAATTAAAAAAATAAAAGCAAATAATATCCTCCTTATGAGTGAAATTGAATTTGCATTTAGATATAAACAAAATAGTAAAATTGTTTGCATCACAGGCAGCAATGGAAAAACAACTACAACAAGTTTGATATTTGATATTTTCAAAAAAGCAAATTTGAATGTTTCAGTGGTTGGAAACATTGGGTTCAGTTTTGCTAGACAAATTGCAATCAATCCAACAGAATGGTATGTGATGGAAATTAGCAGTTTTCAATTAGATGACATTCACACCTTTAGACCAGATGTGGCGATAATCATGAACATCACACCTGATCATTTAGATAGATATAATTATGATTTCAATTTATATGTGCAATCAAAATTTAACATCGCAAAATTTCAAACAAACAAAGACATACTCATACTTTGTAAAGACGACAAGGCAAGCATTAATTACTTAGAACAAATTACATTAAACTCAAAAATTATTTTTTTTACCATGAACGAACAATTAACAACAGAAGGCGCATACATAGACCAACATCAAATGGTAATTAATTTAAATGGGCAACCGTTTTCTATCGACATCAATGAATTGGCATTGAAAGGGAAACACAATCAATATAACTCAATGGCAGCTGGAATTTCAGCTCGTGTTGCAGAAATTAGAGATAGCAATATTCGAGAAAGTTTACGCAATTTTACGGCAATCGAACATCGTATGGAAAGTGTTGCCAGCATAAGAGGAATAGAATTTATTAATGACAGTAAAGCAACGAATTTAAATAGTGTTTGGTATGCGTTGGAAAGTATGAATAAACCCACCGTTTTAATTTTAGGCGGCGTAGACAAAGGAAATGACTACAGTGAAATATTTGAATTAGTAGCTGAAAAAGTGAAAGCAATCATTTGCCTTGGGTTAGATAATGTAGCAATTAAAGAAGCCTTCGAATCAATTGTGCCAATCATTGAAACCAATAACACAAATGATG
>CANHNT010000026.1 GCA_947461985.1 Bacteroidota bacterium
AGAAACAGACTATTTTATTGTAGTAAGTTGGCTGACTTTTATGACTGAGTAATCAAAAGACTCATATAGAATAAATATGACTTATGCAATTTATTAATAACTCATAATTATTTTAAGTTTAGCAAAGAAATACAGAATAAAGTTAATTCTATGAATGAAACAGATAGCTATCAGGATTCCCTAAAAAGAAGCATAAAGAAAACATCGTTGATAATAAAAAAACCGCTTGAATTCCTAACATCTAGCATCCAACATCTGACATCTAATCACTATCTTTGCGACATGTTTCCAATATACGATGTAATAGTGGTGGGCGCTGGTCATGCAGGCTGTGAGGCTGCGGCTGCGGCTGCGAATTTAGGTTCTAAAACCTTAATGATTACCATGAATATGCAAACCATTGCTCAAATGAGTTGTAACCCAGCCATGGGGGGTATTGCCAAAGGGCAAATTGTGAGAGAAATAGATGCTTTGGGTGGCTTTTCGGGCATTGTTTCAGACAAGTCGATGCTGCAATTTAGAATGCTCAACAAATCCAAAGGGCCTGCTATGTGGAGTCCTCGTACACAAAATGATCGTCATTTGTTTGCGGCCACTTGGCGTGAAATATTGGAAAATACAAATAATTTAGATATTTGGCAAGATTCTGTAACCAGTTTATTAATTGAAAATGGGAAGGTAGTAGGTGTAAAAACCAATTTAGATATCGAAATAAAAGCAAAGTCGGTGGTGCTTACCAATGGTACTTTTTTAAATGGGGTCATTCATATTGGCGAAAAAAACTTTGGTGGTGGACGAATGGGAGAGAGCAAAGCCACTGGCATAACCGAACAATTAATATCATTAGGATTTGAATCGGATAGATTAAAAACAGGAACGCCTCCACGTTTAGATGGTAGAACCATTGATTATTCTAAAATGGAAATTCAAGGTGGAGACGAAGATGTGGTTGGTTTCTCCTACTTGAAAACCGACAAACCATTAACTCAACGAGTTTGTCATGTTACTTATACCAATGAAGCGGTACATGAAATTTTAAAAACGGGTTTCGATAAATCGCCCATGTTTCAAGGACGAATACAGGGTACTGGTCCAAGATATTGCCCGAGCATTGAAGATAAAATAGGTCGATTTGCAGATAGAGATCGACATCAATTATTTGTGGAACCCGAGGGTTGGAATACCAATGAAATTTACTTAAACGGTTTTTCTACTTCGTTGCCTGAAGATGTACAATACAAAGCCTTGCGCTTAATACCAGGTTTAGAGAATGTTAAAATGTTTCGCCCAGGGTATGCCATTGAATATGATTATTTTCCACCCACCCAATTAACTTATACCTTGGAAACTAAGTTGATTAAAAATTTATTTTTTGCTGGACAAATAAACGGAACGACAGGCTATGAAGAAGCTGCATGCCAAGGTTTAATGGCTGGCATCAATGCACATCAAAATGTTCAAGGTAAAGAACCATTTACGTTGAGCAGAAGTGAAGCTTACATTGGTGTTTTGATTGATGATTTAATAAACAAAGGAACCGATGAACCATATAGAATGTTTACCTCAAGGGCTGAGTATAGAACCTTGCTTCGTCAAGACAATGCCGATTTGCGTTTAACCGCTCGGAGTTACAGCATTGGCTTAGCCTCTAAAGAACGAATGTTACACGTGAAACAAAAGCAAGATAAAGTAGACGAAATCATTCGTGAACTTAAATTAATATCTTTTGAACCAGCACAAATAAAACCTTATTTCGATGTTATTGAAACAGCTCAATTAGTTGAAAAAGTAAATTCGTTGAAAATTCTATTAAGGCCTCAAGTTACGTTGAATGGCATGGCTGAATACTCAGACGAATTAGCCAATTTAATAAAAGACGTTCCACGTGAAACGATTGAGCAAGTAGAAATATACTTGAAATATGAATCCTATATTGAGAAAGAAAAAGAATTAGTGATTAAAGCACAAGCATTGGAAGAATTGAAAATTCCAGATAACTTCGATTACGAATCTGTTAAATCATTATCCTCAGAAGGTAAACAAAAGTTTATTAAAATAAGACCAATCACTTTAGGTCAAGCAGGTCGAATCAGTGGTGTAAACCCTACCGATATTCAAATATTGATGGTGTATATGGGGAGGTAATAATTAATGGTTAATTTTAAATGAGGAAAGATCAATTGTAAAAACAGTTGAAGAATATGTTGATGAAGCAATTTAACTTGAGAAATTAAATAAATACATTTATAGATCAAGTTTCACGTGAAACAATCTCTTATAGAAGAGTGAGAAAGTGAGGGATAAAGAAAAAATAATCCACAATCCCAAAAACATTTTTATCTTTGAGGGATGAAGAAAATTGTACTTATCGTATGGTCGTTGTTGTGTATAAGCAGTATTTTAAATGCTCAATCAAAAGATACGTTTGCGTATCATTTTTTGCCATTAAAATATAGATTAAAGGTAGATGTATTAACTGAAAACATTTGCAATGCAGCAGACAGAGACCAAAAAAGAGTAGAAAATATTTTTTATTGGGTGAGCCACTATATCAAAGTAGATGTAAAAAGGTACAACAAACAAAAAATATCGTATGATAGAACTCCAAATGAAATATTAAAAAGCAAAAAGGGGGATGCAGATGACTTTGCAGTCTTAATTAAAGCTATGTGTGAGAGTGCTGGTATTCGTTGCCAAGTTATTCAAGGGTACGAAAAAAATGATTTATATGAAAACGGAGCAGGGTTTTATAAACCAAATCATACTTGGAATGCCATATTGGTAAATAATAAATGGGAATTAGCAGATGCATACAATGCAGCAGGTGATATTGAAATGGATTTAAGTTGGTTTAAAAAACAATTGCAAAAAATAAATAAGAAGAAATTATATACCTCAACGAAAGTAAAATTTATTCAAAACTATAATCCAGATTTCCTATTCCAAAATCCTGAAGAGGTGAGATTAAGTAAAATACCTGTAGACCCACTTTGGCAATTAACAGATACAATTATGCCGTTAGTTATATTTGAAAAAACAGAAGAGGATATTCGCTACTTTAATGAGAATTACAGTGAAATTAGTAAATATAAAACTGAATTAAGCATAGTAAATGCATTAGATAAAGATGAACAAATAATAGAATGTGCGGATAGAACATTTGAATACAATCCGAGATATACGGAAATGAAAGCTAAAAAACATTTGTCATTAGCGAATCTAGAATATAAAAAGCTGAAAAATGTAGATTTGGAAAAACAAGAAAAAGATGATGCAATTAAAAAAGGAAACAAAGAGATTGGGACTTGTAAAGATTATTTGATGAAGCAAAAGCAGGAAATTGGTAAAGAATACAATGAACTGCAACAAGTAAACAATGAAAAAAGAACAGATATAATTAAATACAAACAAAAATTTACGACCACTAATACCAAATTTATTGCTGATGCAAAAAGTCATTTAACTGCTGGTAATAAAAAAATGAGCACTTTAGCGGCTGAAGCAAAAGCTAAAAAATCAGGCAATGTTTCAAAATGGAATACGATTAAAACACAAAATCCTGAAAAGAAAGAAACCTCTTTGGAAATTATAACGCTTAAAGACAGTATTGCTAAACGAAAAGTAAGGATTGAAAACTATACCAATCTGATAAATACATCGAAATCAACCATTGAAAAAATGCAAGAAGAACAACAAACCCTTGTTGAAAATTTAAGAACTTACATTTTAAAAACAGATAGTTCGTTTAGAAAAGAAGCAATAGCAAGAAGCAGAAAACAAGATAGTTTTGATGATAGTATTAAAACCATTCGATCAGCATTATATTATTATAAAACTGAAATCGTAGATAGTTTACAAAAACAATATTTCGAACGTTATGATGCTATTATAGTAATATACGATAAAATAAGGAAAAATTATACGACCATAATTGACTGGACTGCCGATAATATTAAAGATTATGAAGCATATAAAAAAATAAATAATTCATCCATTAGCTTAGAAAATCAGTATGATGTATCGTTGCAATTAAACCAACAAGCAAAAAATGGTTTTATCAATAACAATTTAAGTGAAATTAATTACATTAAGAATAATAAACCTGCGATGGCAAGCATGAAAAATGTATATGAAAAGCAAAATAAATATTTCGACTATTTAATAAATAATGAAGATGATAGAAAAGCATTAGTTAAAAAAGTATTGGAGAAAAATGAAGAAATGGAGAAAAAACGAAATACTCAAAATATTGACAACTTAAAAACAACCAAAGAAAAGAGTAAACGTTTACGTAAAAAGAATAGCTAAGATACCTCTAAGTATATCCTTCTTATTTCAAAAATAACAGTTAAATAGTTGATAATCAATTACTTAAACTTATTATTATAGTCCACAATGCTTTCATTAATGATTTCATAAGCCTTTTCCTTGCCATAAAACTCATCTACCTTCACTGTGGTCTGTTCTAGCTTCTTATATTGCTCAAAAAAGTGTTTTATTTCACTCATTAAATGGGGTGGCAATTCTTCCAATGAATTAATGTGGCTCACACTTATATCATTTTGACAAACTGCAATAATTTTATCGTCAATGCCTTTGTCTATCATGCGCATCACACCAATAACTTTAGCCGACACAATGCTCAATGGTTCAAAATCTATTTGAGATAAAACCAAAATATCTAAAGGATCATTATCACCTGCAAAAGTTTTAGGGATAAAGCCATAATTGATGGGATAATAAAATGCTGCATGCAACACTCTGTCTAATTTCAACAAACCACTTTCTTTGTCTACTTCATATTTAGCTTTGCTGCCTCTTGAAATTTCAATAATTGCATTGACAATTTTAGGCGATTCGTCACCAAAAGAAATATCATGCCATGGATGATTTTTACTCATTTTTATAAAAATTTATTCATTAAAAAATAACCAACAAATGTGGCTAATAAACCCAATAGCAAACTAGAAATTATATAAATGACTGCAACGGTAATTTGATTGTTTTTAAGCAATGTAATTGTTTCGTTGCTAAA
The DNA here is from genome assembly GCA_947461985.1 of Bacteroidota bacterium. Lineage (GTDB taxonomy): Bacteria > Bacteroidota > Bacteroidia > Chitinophagales > Chitinophagaceae > OLB11. Next base: position 5,036 of record CANHNT010000026.1, read on the forward strand.
AGTAGAATACGTGGTGAAACCTCCGCAAAAACCAGTAACCAATAAGAGTTTATAAAAACTGTTTTCTGACTTTGAAAAGTAAGCTACTAATAAACCAATCAATAAGCAACCAATTATATTAACCAAAAAAGTAGCCGTAGGGAATTTACTCAACGATGATATGAATAATTTACCAACACCAAAACGAAGTACACTACCTAAACCTCCACCAATAAAAACAATTGCTATTTCTTTCATGTTTGAAATGTAAATGTATAAAAAAAGGGCTGACTTTCGTCAACCCAATTTAAAGCTTATCTTTTATTTTGATTAAAAGAAATTCGAACGATTGTCTTCGATCTTCGCTTTCTTTTTCAAAATGTATTGAATGTATTGTGGTGCTTGTTGAGCAATTTGCATTTCCATTTGTCTTGCTTGCATTGGGTTTGCAGGACCTTGTGATTTAGTACCAGTCACCAAATTTTTTATAGTGATAAAGAAAACACCTTGTTCACCAGGAATTCCTGTAGAAACTTTATTTACATTTGCTTTATAAAAAGAAGCTCCAATTACTTTAGGTTCCATACCAATTTCTTGATTTCCTCCTCCTAACATTAAAACCGTATCAGCTGTTTTAACAGTAGTAGCGGCTGCTGTTGCAATTGCTTCTAAGGCTTGTCCTTTGTATTTGTCAGCAATTAATTTACCTTTCTTCTCTTTCTTCAACATGTTCTCAATTTGAGGACGAATAGACTCAATAGCTGGCATTGAACCTTTTTCTAAGCGACTATTTAAAACAGCAATCACACATTTATCATCTAATGTATAAATAGGAGATACAGCACCAATTTTAGTATCAAATGCCCAACGAGTTAAATCTCTTGCACTGCCTAAACCTTGAATATTTTGTTGTGTTTTCGTAATGTTATCGGCAACACGTTTATCTTTACCCATTGCTTTTGCAGTTGCATCGAACAATTTAGCATCTTTAGCTTTTGAAGAAAATTCATTCGCTTTTGCAAATGCTGCAGATCGAGTTGCTTCACCAGCTTGTAATGTTTTACTTAAAATAGCTACTTGAGCTGCTGGTTTAAAATCTTTCTGATCCGTAATTTTTACTAAATGAAAACCATAATTAGTTTTTATCACTTTCATATCACCAGTTTTTCCAGCATAGGCAAATTTAGCAATATCAGGTAATTGACTGCTCATCATTTCATAATTGAAATAACCAAAGTCACCCCCTTTTTTACCTGATTGTTGATCATCACTTCTTGAAGCAGCAATTTGATCAAATGGAGCACCTGATTTAATCATTGTTTCAATACTATCAATACTTGCTTTTGCAGCTGTTTCGTTGCGTTGATCCGTAATTGAAATTAAAATATGAGATGCTTTTACACTATCTGGTTGAGATTTTTTACTTACAACTTTAGCTAATTTATAAACACCGTTAAAATAAACAGGGCCTACCATTGCTCCAACGTTTGCATTAATAACATCAGCAGGATTAGGCATATCTAAGTTAGCAGCAGTGTAATAAATATCTTTCAATACATCTTCTGAATTATTAGCTAAAAAAGTTTCATTATCAGCCGTAGTAGAAAATTCAGTAGCTAAGGTATTTATAACACCTAAGCTAGCAGCAGTATCATCTTTTGATGGAATAATATCAAATGAAACGTAATCCACTTTAACTGTTGCTTCTTGAGATTTCATTTGCTCTGCATTTTTATCCATGAATTTTTTAATATCATCATCAGATACTTTTACATCCGCATCATTAATAGCTGTATAAGGAACACTCACGAAATTAATTGATGCTGAAGAAGTAGCCTCAACAGACATATTATCCATCATGAATTTAGGCATATAAATACCCTTTGTGATTAAATCATTATACTTAGTATTTAAACGAGATTTAATTAATTGTTGTTCAAAATCTTTTAATTGTTGACGAGAAGCACCTGTTTTGTCTTGTGCTACACTATTAATAAATTGTGTTACTTTATTAGGATCAAACACACCAGTATTAGGATCTCTGAAATTTTGTTGAACCATAGGATCCGCAAAAGGACCAGTCATCATATCTTGTAATTCTTTGTTTGTTAATTCAATGCCTAATTTAGACATTTCATCATTTACCAACGTTTCGTTCAATAAATCGTTCCAAACTTGATCTTGTAATTGAGTTCTTTCTTCATCAGAAATACTCCCATCTTTACTACGAGCTTTCATATTCTCTTCATATTTACTACGAAGTGTTTCGTATTCTTTATATTCAATACGATTTCCATTAACATTAGCCAATAAAGTTTGGTCTGCACCAAATATATTACTAACATTACTTTGCATAGCATCCATTACAAGAAATCCAATTAAGGCAACAATAATTGCTCCCACTACTAAACCGATATACTTGTTTCTAATTTTTTGAATTACAGACATATTATTAACATTTTTTGAAAGGTGCAAAAATATAGGATTTATTTGTTAATTTCAAAGTATTTTTAAAGCCATTTTATTCTTTTTTGATATCTATTCACAAAAAACGAAAAAAATGATGTGGAATAACTCGTTAGCAATTTATAGTTTATACCCCAAGCCTTTTTTTACTTTTTAAAAATGTGGAATACTAGTAAAATTTAAAGGAAATATAGACTCCTAATTCACTAATCACATTGAAATAATTTTCAACAAGTATTTAATCCACAATAAAACCAAAAACCAATTCTTTTACTTTAAATTTGGGCATCTAATGTGTGAATTGGAATAAAAAAAATGTGGATTACTAATTAATAAAGTATGAAGTATGAAACTTGTATCGTGGAAAAGGTAAACTTATTAACGAATTCACACACTTAATAATAACAGTAAATATTTTTTTTAAAAAAGAATTATATTATAAATACTATGAAAGATAACGTGGATAACATTAAAAAAAAAGGTTGGTTAGATATTGAAATTGATCCAATGCTTGACTTACTTGCTGAAATAGAAAAACTGAAAAAAGAAAAAAATGCCATTGTGTTGGCACACTATTACCAAGAAGCAGATATTCAGGATGTTGCAGACTATATTGGTGACAGTTTAGGCTTGGCTCGAAAAGCACAAGAAACCGATGCGGATATGATTGTATTTGCTGGTGTGCACTTTATGGCTGAAACTGCTAAAATTTTAAATCCGACTAAAAAAGTGGTTTTACCTGATTTAAATGCTGGTTGTTCATTAAGTGACAGTTGTCCACCTTCATTGTTCAAAAAGTTTAAACAACAGCATCCTGATCATTTAGTAATTTCTTATATTAATTGCAGTGCAGGCATTAAAGCATTGAGTGATATTATTTGTACATCAAGCAATGCTCAAAAAATTGTGGAAGCATTACCAATAGGTCAAAAAATTATTTTTGCGCCCGATAAAAATTTAGGAGGTTTTATAAACAAGCAAACAGGACGAAACATGGTTTTGTGGAACGGTGCTTGCATGGTGCATGAAATGTTCTCTTTAGAAAAAATAACCAAATTAAAAGTTCGTCATCCGAATGCAAAATTAATTTCGCATCCAGAGTGTGAAGAACCCGTTTTAGCAATTTCAGATTTTATAGGTTCCACAACACAATTATTAGAATTTGTAAAAAATGATGCTTGTCAAGAATTTATTGTGGCAACTGAAACTGGTATTTTGCATCAAATGATAAAAGATGCTCCAAACAAAACATTTATTCCGGCTCCGCCAAATAATGCATGTGCTTGTAACGATTGTCCGCACATGAAATTAAATACTTTAGAAAAATTATATCTCTGCATGAAATATGAAATGCCAGAATTATTAATGGATGAAGAACTTCGACTGGCTGCTAAAAAACCAATTGATAGAATGTTACAAATGAGTAAAGAATTAGGTATCAGATAAATTTATACACTATGTAAAATAAAATAGAAGAAATAATTAAATAAATAAAAAATAAAACAAAAAAATAAAACAAAAAATATATATTTGCACTCACAACAATTAAGCAATTAAAGATTTTTCATAGGTTGATTTGGTTAAGGGTTAAAACAGTCTTTCTTTTTCTAAGGAAAGACTGTTCCTTTTTTAGGGAAGTCCTACTTTCTGTAAAGTTTTTCAATTTAAGTTTGTAAACAATAATAAACTCACTGAAATTTTAAGGGGTAATCGAATAAATCCCATATTGACTATTGGCATCAAATAAAGGATAATCAGATCCATCTACATACCCATCTCCGTTTAAATCGGTAGCAATGTAAATTCCATAAATGCCATTTTGCGTATCGGCATCAAAATCAGGATAATCAGATCCATCTATATACCCATCTTGATTTATATCGCCACTAAATAAAGCATATTGCCCATTGCCTACTGCCGATTGATTACTACCATAGGCTTTTGAAATGTCATTGCTAAAATCGTACGCAGTCACAGCCGAAATCGTTATAGGGCTTGCACTCCAAGTTTCAATTGAGTTACGATGTTTAACCACTATATAATAATTATTGCCAATAGCACTTGCAGGAAATGTGCAATCTAATAAACCATTAATATTAATAATACCCTTAAAGGTATAAGCAATGCTAAAAGGATTAATTGAATCATGTAATTCAACAGTAAGCGTATCACAATTAATTTGACTAGTGCTTTCGCCGATATTAAATAATACAGCATTCATGAGCGAAGATCCAATATAGTAACCTTGTAAATAGGCTTTTAATTGTAAGATTGCATAGTTTGGTAATACAGTTAAATTTAACGTGGCTATTGAATCGCAACCAACTGAATTAATGGTGTTGAAAGTATAAATACCTGATGTGGTAATGCTTTGACCATTCCAACTATAAGGGGTTGCACTAAAAGGAATGGTACTAACCGTGTTAGAATTAGTTGAATTGCATAATCGAATATTACCTAATACACTTAAATCATGCGCTGATGAAATTCCTCTATCATAAAAATAAAAAGTGCCACCTGTTCCACCATAAGGGATTATTTTAATCGTAATTGTTTGAGAAGAATGAATATTTTGTAAGGCTGAAATAGTTGATAAATCAATGGTTCCTGCTGAAGCTCCTGCTGAGGCATTGCTTGTAAAATTTAATGTCGCTACCGAAACATAAGCTCCGCCATTTATACTATATTGGACTAAGGCATTGGTAGCACCTGTGCTTGAGCGTCTATAATCGATAGGATTAATAGCACCTAAATCTAAAGCATATCCTATGGATGGTTTTAATGTAAATGTAATAAACGAATTAATACTAATTGCTGAGGTAGATGTTGCAGTGTTCACGATTCCTCCCCAAGCCCGAGCAGCAGCAGCTGAAGTGGTGGGTGCTAAAATTCCTGCGCCCCTTGTTAAACCCCCAACACTCACATTGGCAATGCTAAAGGTTGCAGCATAAGGACTCATACCAAAATTATTTATACCACTACCTCCTGCTAAAGCACTAAAATCCCAACCTGCAATAATCCCATTTGTAACCAATAAACTTCTTACCACATCAGTTGCTGCTAAATAATTGGTACTACCCAATTGTGAAGCAATAATATTCGTATTGCCTGTACCAACTATTGTAATCACATTTCCTAAAACAGTTGCCACAGCAGGATTGCTACTAACATAGGTTATTGCATTACCTGAAGACCCTCCAGTGGCGGTTAATGTAAAGGGAGCATCGCCCAAAACTTTGTTTGCCAAAGCATTAAAGGTTATGGTTTGGGTAGCCTCAGTAATGGTTAATAATTGCGACACACTCGTTGCAGCATTGTAAAATGCATTTCCACTTTGTGAAGCGGTAATTGTAGTGGTGCCAATGCCTACTATAGTGACTACATTACCAAGCACTGTAGCTACATTAGTGTTTGAACTTGTGTACGATATCGGTAAATTTGAACTACTTGTAGCGGTTAATGTAAAGGTACCAATATTATAACCCACATCCGCTAATGCATTAAATACAATGGATTGAGTCACAGGATTTGTATTTCCTCCCCATATCATTCCTACATATTCTGGATGGTCTATAAACGGATTTCGATTGTTTTGCAAAGTATAAATAGCATTGTTTCGAACAATTTCTCGAGCACTTACAGGGTCTTGATTGTGCCAAGAAATAAGCATATTTAAAAAAGCATTGCTAAATACTTGATTGCTTGTGCCGTTAAACATAGGATAAGAAGTATAGCTAGCCACTAAATTTTCATATCTGGTAGCAAAATAAAAATACATTCGAGCAATATCTCCTTTAAAATCATTAAGGGGTTCAAAAACGGTTCCCGTATAACCTGGCACAGCACTCGTGCCTCGTTTACTACCATTTAAAGAGGTCCAAGAGGCAACAGCCACATTTCCATGTGGATTGTCGGAACGCATTCCATTTACATAACCATCTACAGGTACTACAAAATGTCCATCAGACTGCATTGGCGAAGCTGAACTAAAAATAGATTGTGGTATGATGTGTTCTCTATTGTAGCAATTGCCTTGTGTGGTATAAATGCCACATTGATTGCTGCTATACAAAAATGTTACAGGGTCGGGGCCTATTGGATTTTCAGAGTAAAGATCAAAAATGGTGTTGTCGTTTTCATATTGATTATCTCTATCAGTTGTAGCATAGGCTGTCCATAAACCAGCATATCCTATATTGGTATGATTAGTAATTTTAGTATATAATTGTGTTTTTAACGCATAGCCTGTGCCTGTTGCAGTGTTATAATAACCAACTGGTATTTGTGCAAACGAATAAACGGCGCATAACATGAATGTTACTATTAACTTTAATCTCATAACGTGTTGTGTTCTCTTCTACAATATTAAAGAAAAAAAACAACTCCTTTGTATATTAACTTGTTTTTAATAGTTAATTATCAAATAGTTAGAGATAATAAAACAGCAATATTTGTATGATTTAATAGCTTAATTACATAAATGTTATCATTTTTCAAAATAGAAAAATGAATACAATATTAAAATTATTAAGGAGAGATTATTAAATTATAAAAACTAGGAATTCAATCAATCGCGTTTAAAATTTAATTTCGTTTTACAAATTTTTTCTTGAACGGAGGTCTTTTAGGTTTCACAGTTGGATTGTAAATAGGACCTTCGCCAATGTGAGCTGGCAATGGTTTTTTTTCTACTTCACGCTCCATGAGTTGCTCAATTTTATGAAATTTAAACGCATCTTTTTCATTTATAAATGTGATGGCTTCTCCTTTAGTAGCTGCTCGAGCTGTTCGTCCTATTCTGTGAATATAATCTTCCGCATCATTTGGTAAATCATAATTGATGACTAAATTAATATCTTCAATGTCAATTCCTCTTGATAAAATA
>CANHNT010000027.1 GCA_947461985.1 Bacteroidota bacterium
ATAATGATGCTGTCAACGGGAGTAAATGTGCAAAATCGGTTATGTTTTCGTATGAAAAACCAACTGAAAAAAAGTTAGACTCTATTATTGAAAAAACACAAGAACAAGTAACTAAAGACTTAAATAATACCTCTAAGCAAAACGATAAATTAGATAAAGAGATTAAGCAAATGCAAGAAAAATTGTTGAACAAAAATGAGCTCGACTGGCAAGATAAAAAACAGTTGGAGGACATGATGAGTCGCAATGAAAATATGCAAAAGCAAATTGAAAATATTCAGAAAAAATTTGAACAAAATAATAAACAATCTGAGAAAAAAGACTACTCTGAAGAAACCAAAGAGAAACAAGAAAACATGGAAAAGTTGTTGGATGAATTAAAAAATAACCAACTGCAAGAGCGCATGAAAAAAATGGAAGAGCTGATGAAAATGTTGAACAAAGACCAATTGTTTGAGAAATTAAAACAAGTGGAGCAAGACAATCAACTCATGGAAAAAGATTTGGACAGAATGGTGGAAATGATGAAGCAATTGGAACGGGATATGCGTATGGAAGACATTGCTAAAAAAGCCAATCAATTAGCAAAAGAACAAGATGAACTCAACAAACAAACCGATGCAAAAACGAAAAGTGAAGAAGAACTAAAAGCAAAACAAGACGAACTCAACAAAAAAATGGATGAGCTCAAAAAGGATATTGCTGAAATGGAGAAGGTGAATGAAAGCATGGAAAATAAAAAAGACATGACCGACATGAAAAAAGAAGAAGAAAAAGCTGCTGATAACATGAAAAAAAGTTCAGATGAATTAAAAAGTGGGAATAGCAGCAAAGCATCAAAATCTCAAAAAAGTGCTAAAGAAAGCTTAGAAAAATTAGCCGAAGCAATGAATGAAGCAGCAGGTGGTGGTGGTCCAGAAGAAATCGAAATTGATATCAAAGCAGTTCGTCAAATACTTTCAAACTTAATTAGAATGTCTTTCTCTCAAGAAGATTTAATTGAATCAGTTAAAAAAACGAACATTTCGGATCCAAAATTTTTGGCCAATGCTCAGCAACAACAAAAACTTAAAACAGATAGTAAATTAATCGCTGATAGTTTGTTTGCTTTAAGCAAAAGATTGTCTAAATTATCCTCAACAGTCAATAAAGAAATAGATGGCATTAATAGAAATATGGAAAGTGCCCTTGCTGCTTTAGAACAACGAAATACGAATCAAGCAAGTGTGAATCAACAATATGTGATGACTGGTGCAAACAATTTAGCATTGATGTTAAACGAAGTTTTGCAGGCATTGATGCAACAACAAGCCGAGCAAAAAGCAAAAGAGGGCTCGGGTTCTTGTAACAAGCCAGGCAGTAAACCAGGTAAAAAACCGGGTAAAGGACAAGGTAAGGGAATGGGAATGCAATTGGGAGATATTATGTCGAAACAACAAAAGCTTGGAAGTGCGATGGAACAATTGATGAAAAAAGCTGGCGAAAAAGGGAAACCAGGTGACAAAGGAAAAGAAGGCAAAGAAGGAAAAGAGGGCAAAGATGGTCAAGGAAAAGAAGGGAAGGATGGAAAAAGTGGGAAAGATGGTCAAAAGGGAGAAGGTGGTGAAGAAGGAGAAGGAGGTGGCGAATCTGAAAATATGGCACGTATTGCAGCGCAACAAGCCGCATTGCGTAAGCAATTAAACGATATCAATAATCAGTTGAAAAAAGAAGGAAAAAGCAATCCTAACTTGCAAAAAATTCAGCAAGATATGGATAGAAATGAAACCGATATTGTGAACAAACGAATTACACAAGACATTCTTCGTCGCCAATCTGAAATTATGACTCGTTTAATGGAAACCAAAGAAGCGATTCGTCAGCAAGAACAAGGTGAAGAACGAGAGTCAAGCGCTGGTAAAGAAATGACGAAAGAGATTCCTCAACAATTAAAGGACATTCTAAAAAATAAACAATCCGTAATTGATTATTACAAAACTGTTCCTCCAGAATTGAAACCTTACTACAAACAAATGGTGGAGAATTATTTTCAGATGATTAAGTAGGAATTTAAAATTGATAAGAGAAACCAACACTGAACCCATCATTCTTTTTCTAAAATAAAAAAATCTCCCAATTGGGAGATTTTAAAAATATTCTTTAATTAAAATTTATTTAACCGTTTCTGCACCTTCAATTAATACAACCGTTTTGTTGGTATTCATTTCTACGAAACCGCCTTCAATGTTATAAATTTCTTGCGTGTTTTTATCTTTTAGTATTTTTAATTGTCCTTTTCCCAAAGCTGCCACAATAGGCGCATGGTTATCAAGCAATTCAAAATAACCTTCAACGCCTGGTAACATAACACCATAAACGTCACCGTTAAATATTTTTCTTTCTGGAGTAAGTATGTCTAAATGCATGTGTGAGCTATGAGATTTGAGAGATGAGATTTGAGATGTTAGATTTTATTTAATGTTTGATAAAAACCATATATCATTTTTTCTACCTCGGTTAATAATTTTGTTATGTTTAAATAGTTTTCTTCTGTGATATAATTAAATTCTTTTGCTAAATATAATTGTGTTTCTAATTCGAAAGCAGAACCATTCGCTATTGATAAAAAATGTTGAAACTCTTTATCTCCAACTCGTCCACTTCCTTCGGCAATATTTGAAGGAATTGAAATGGCACATCGTCTAATTTGAGATTTGAGTCCATATTTTTCATCTGCTGGAAATTCATTTAAAATTTGATAAACCAATTTTGTGAGTTCTATCGATTTTTGCCAAATCTTTAGTTCTCTAAAATTATGGATTCTCATTTTTTGTGAAATTCATTCTCAAATCTCTTATCTAATAGCGCATATCTAAAAACTAATTCTTAGCTGCTTCCATCATTTTTTTACCTTTAGCAATCGCATCATCAATGTTTCCTACAAGGTTAAATGCTGCTTCAGGATATTCATCCACTTCACCATCCATAATCATGTTGAAACCTTTGATTGTTTCGTCGATAGAAACCAACACACCTTTTAAACCGGTGAATTGTTCTGCTACGTGGAAAGGTTGTGATAAGAAACGTTGCACTTTACGAGCACGGAAAACCGTCATTTTATCTTCTTCACTCAACTCATCCATTCCTAAGATAGCGATGATATCTTGTAATTCTTTATAACGTTGTAAAATTAATTTTACTCTGTTAGCCGTTCCATAATGCGCTTCACCTACAATGGCTTCTGTTAAGATACGTGATGTAGAATCCAAAGGATCCACAGCAGGATAAATTCCTAAATCGGCAATTTTACGACTTAATACGGTTGTTGCATCTAAGTGAGCAAATGTAGTTGCAGGAGCTGGATCCGTTAAATCATCAGCAGGTACATATACCGCTTGAACCGATGTGATAGAACCATTTTTTGTAGAAGTAATACGCTCTTGCATTAAACCCATTTCGGTAGCCAATGTTGGTTGATAACCTACCGCTGATGGCATACGACCTAATAATGCAGACACCTCAGAACCAGCTTGTGTGAAACGGAAGATATTATCTACGAAGAAAAGAATATCTCTTCCTTTTCCTGTTCCGTCACCATCACGATAGTACTCAGCAACTGTTAAACCAGACAAAGCCACACGAGCACGAGCTCCAGGAGGTTCGTTCATTTGACCGAACACAAATGTAGCTTTAGATTCTTTCAATCCTTCCATGTCCACTTTGTCTAAATCCCATCCACCTTCTTCCATGCTGTGTTTGAATGCATCACCATAGTTCATGATACCTGCTTCAATCATTTCACGCATTAAATCGTTTCCTTCACGTGTTCTTTCACCCACACCAGCAAATACAGAAACCCCTGCATATGCTTTTGCGATATTATTAATTAATTCTTGAATCAATACTGTTTTTCCTACTCCAGCACCACCAAACAATCCAATTTTACCTCCTTTTGCATAAGGTTCAATCAAATCGATTACTTTAATTCCTGTAAAAAGAATTTCTGATGCGGTACTTAAATTTTCAAATGCAGGAGGTTGTGCATGTATTGGACGACCACCCACTTTTGAAGGTTGTGGTAAACCATCAATAGCATCTCCCGTTACATTAAACAAACGACCTTTGATTGCATCGCCAATTGGCATTGCAATCGGAATTCCAGTGTCAATAACGGCCATACCTCTTACTAATCCTTCTGTTCCGTCCATCGCAATAGTACGAACACTATCTTCTCCTAAATGTTGTTGAACCTCCAAAATTAAGTCGCTAGCACCTGTTCTTTTGATTTCTAACGCACTCAAAATATCTGGCAAAACTCCTCCACTAGGGAATTGCACATCCACAACGGCACCAATAATTTGTTTAATTTTTCCTGTATTTGACATATAAATAATAAATGATAAAGTAATAACTACTTTAGGGTTTATAAAATTTCGTGCAAAGGTAAGTATTGAATTTCAGAAATCAAACTATGTTATCAACAGATTTTGAGCAAAATGTGTCATTTTTCCACTAATTTTTATTTTTTATTTATCATCGACTTTTCCTCTCTGCCACTTTTGTGGCAAAGCACGTCCTGACATTCCTCTTCAGGAACACCGTTCAACTATTGAACTTTTTGAGTCTTTTATATAATTACCCTAAAATAAAATGGCTACTCAACCGAGTAGCCTTTTTTAATTTATATGTAATTCGAAAATTAGTTTTTAACAAACATTGTTTTCATTTCTTTTCCATTTTCAACAGCATATATAAAGTATGTTCCTGTTGGTAAAGCACTTACATTGATGTTGCATTTTTCTTCATCAAATGTGTAAGTTGGTTTAATTGTTTGGCCAAATAAGTTAAACAATACAATATGATTTACTTGTGAAGTTAAGCCTTCAACAACTACATTGTTTCTTGCTGGATTAGGATAACAGTTCATTGCTGTTGCTTTTACATTGCTAACACTTGCAGGGAAACCAACTGTGATTGTTGTTGTTGTGGTGTTCCATTTGTCACCAGAATCATCTCCACCATTTCCGTTAACTGCATTTCCTACTGCTTTTATTGTATAAGTGCCTGGAGTTGAAGGAGCAGTCCATTTAAAATCAACTGTGCCATTTGTTAAAACAGTTGAATGAGTCAATTGTCCTCCACTTAATTTTGTACCAGATGATACGGTTGCGAAAGTACCACCCGTTGCATAGATATTAAATCCGTATTTTACGTTAGTTGCATGAGACATCATAAATTGTGCACTATACGTTTGACCAGCAATTGCTGTTGTTGGTAAATTAGCAAATGACACCGTTGTAGATGCACTAATATTGCCATGACAATTACCACAACTCGTACCACTAGTCGTATAACCATTGTCTTTTGATTGCATCGTAATGTAAATGATGCTCAAACTCACAAAAAGAGCTACAGAAGATAAAATTTTTGATCTCATTTTTTTTATTTTTTTAAATTGAGTGCAATGTATATTTAATTTAGACAAATCAAATTATACCAAAGATACAATTAGGTAAACGAGTATAGTTTTGCTATTTAAATTGCATTAATTTTTCTTCTAATTGTTTTGCAGGAATCACTCCTGCTTGTCGCCATAATAAATTCCCTTGTTTAAAAATCATAAGGGTAGGCACGCTTTGTATTTGATATTGCCCTGCCACTTGAGGATTTTTGTCTACATCAATTTTAACGATGGTTGCATGGTCGCCAATTCTGTTTTTAAATCCACTAAAATGGGGGCCAATGCTTTGCAAGGGCCACACCATTCGGCAGAAAAATCAACCAATACGGGTTTCTCGGAGTTAATAATTTCTGAAAATTTTGCCATCATGGTTGTTCTGTTTTACACGTTTTAAAGCCCACTAAAGTGTATAAAGGACAGAAGCTAATCAAACTAGTTGATAAGAATATAGCTGCCAAAACCAATAAAATAATGCCTAGAGTGCCCGTAATTTGTCCGGTGAAAAATAATACTGCAATAATTAATGCAATAACAATTCGTACAACTCGATCGATAGTTCCCATGTTTTTTTTCATAAAAAATAATTTAAGCATCAAATTTCAGCCATAAAATTATAATAAACTGTTACTAATGTTACACAACACAAAATTGTATCTTTGAATTTTCAAATATGATACAATATAATCCCAAAGATTGGTTTACTTTTATTTTTAGAGCACATAAAGGCGATACGATTCGAACGTTATTGCCACTCATTGTTTCTATTGCTTTTTATACCGGAATGATTGTTTTTTTAGAAAAGGATTTTTTTCATTTAAATGATAAAAGTTTTGTAAAAAATATTTCTATACTTCATACCTTGTTAGGCGGAGTTATTTCACTGTTGTTGGTTTTTAGAACCAATTCGGCCTATGATCGATGGTGGGAAGGCAGAAAAATATGGGGGGAATTAACCAACAATTCAAGAAATTTTTCAATTAAATTAGCAACTATTTTGGATGAAAAAGATGTTAAAAACAGAGAATTTTTTAAAAAAATAATTCCTGCGTTTGCTTATGCCCTAAAAAATCATTTATTGTCAGGAAAAGCAGAGTGGGAGCTTTTTGACGACGTTTTAAATGAAGCACAACATAAAAGAATAGACAGAGAAAAGCACGTACCTATTCAAGTAGCTCAGTTAATGTATGAACATATTATTGATTTGCAAAAACAAGGTAAAATAACTGAAATTCAATTGCTTTTTTTAAATGATGAAATAAAATCATTTATGAATATTTGTGGAGCTTGTGAGCGTATTAAAAATACACCCATTCCATTTTCATACAGTGTATTTATTAAAAAATTTATTTTCGGATTTGTGATGACGTTGCCATTTAGTTTAATGTTTACCTTAGGTTATTTATCTATACCTGTTATTTGCTTTATTTTTTACGTTTTAGCTAGCTTAGAGCTAATTGCTGAAGAAATAGAGGATCCTTTTGGAGGAGATACCAATGATTTACCGATGAAATCAATGGCTAAAAACATACACAAACACGTTTCTGAAATATTTTCTCTAGATAGCCAAAAATAAACGCTGTTCAATTCTTATTTTTTTATACATTTGTGAAACTTGAAACAGTAATTTTTATGAAATATAGTGTATTGATTTTAGTTGTATTAATTTCTTTTATTGCCTGTAAAAAGAAACAGGAACCACAACCTCAAATTTGTTTTGGAAAAGAAATCTATAAATATAAAGATACTATAGCAGTTAGCAATTGCTCCAAATACTATACTGGATTAAGATGGATTATGCCTGACGGCACCCAAACCAAAGTAGAAACTATTTATTATGTTCCTCCAGCGCCGGGTATTTATACGTTTACAATTTATGTAAACAATAAAGACTATATCACTGAGTATAAAACAACTAAATCGATTACCGTCACTCCTTAATTTTATTCTTATTTTATTCGTAGCCTTAAATAATATTGAGCTAAAAGCTGGACATGGATTATTTCCTGAAGAAAAAATATTGGGCAATCATTTTGTCGTAAATATTAAAGTTGGGATTGATGATGTACTAATTAAATCAATAAACGATACCATCGATTATTCCATTTTATTACGGATCATCCAGGATTTTTTTAAAACACCCACGCCATTGTTAGAAACCTTGGTTTATGACATAGAAAAACAAATTTTGATTGAGTGTAAAGGATTGAAATATTTATATCTATCTATACAAAAATTGAATCCGCCTTTGCAAGCAGTAGTAAAAAGCAGTGAAGTTATTTTAGAAAAAAAATATTAAGACAAGCTAGCAACTTGTTCTTTTATTTCAGCCATGGAAATTCCAATATGGCTTTCATCATACACACATTCACCTTTATAAATAAGTAAAATTTGTGGAGATTCATGATGCACATTGTATTTTTCAGCTAATGCATTTGAAATATCTCGATGTTTGATTAAATCTAAATAAATGAAATCAACACCATTCAAGTTATCCTCTCTGTCTAATCTTGCCTTTGCAACATCAGAGATAGAACACCTAGTACTGTGTTTTAAAATCACAATCGGGTGAGCAAAGCTAGCTGTATCTAACTCTTCGAGTGCAGTCAATTGCTCAAGGTTTTTCCAAACCATGGGTTACAAACCAATCATTTTAAAAATAGAAATGTGACTGGGACAACCATATTTCTTTTTCGTTGCACATGAAGAAAATGCAATAATTGCAACTAATGATATTGTTATTATTTTTAATGTATTCTTTTTCATACTTTTATACGCTATAATTATACATTTGCAAATGTATAATTTTTTATTTTAAAACAAACACATGACAAATATATTAGTTTTTGGTGCCGGAAAATCATCGTCGTACTTAATTAAGTATTTATTAGACCAATCGTCCAAGTTTTTTTGGCAAATTACTGTTGCAGATGCGAATATCAATGCAGCCCTAGAACGTATTGGAAATCATAATTTTGGAACAGCCTGTCAATTGGATATTCATCAAGATGAATTGAGAAAACGATTGATTAAAAATGCAGATATTGTCATTTCAATGTTGCCTCCTTCATTGCATTTTTTGGTGGCACATGATTGTTTAGAATTAAGAAAAAACCTAGTGACGGCTTCTTACGTATCACCAGAAATCAAAAGTTTACACAATGAGGCAAGAGATTTGGGTCTTTTGTTTATGAATGAAATTGGTTTAGATCCAGGTATTGACCACATGAGTGCCATGAAAATAATTGACGAAGTAGAACGATTAGGGGGCGATATTTATTCGTTCAAATCGTATTGTGGAGGTTTAGTTGCTCCTGTTTCTGATAATAATCCGTGGCATTATAAAATATCTTGGAATCCTCGTAATATTTTAAATGCAGGCAAATCGGGTGCAGAGTTTTTATTAAATGGCATCGAAAATAAATTAGAGTATAACGAGCTTTTTAAAAAATATGAAACCATTCAAGTGCCTAATTTCGGCAAATTAGCAGCGTATGCCAACCGAGATAGTTTGAGTTATCAAAGCATTTACGGTTTGCCAAATGTAAAAACGATGTTGAGAGCTACGTTTCGTTATGAGGAGTTTTGTATAGGCTGGCATGCTATTATAGCGTTAGGTTTAACGAAAGAAACCGACAAATTTGATGCAAAAACCATGACTTACAAAGATTGGTTTGAAAAAGCTACTTTGGCATGTGAAGGAAATACAATAGAAGAAAAAATAGTATATGCAGCAGATGGAAACAAATTAGCGATTGAGTTATTGGATTGGTTAGGTATTTATGCAAACGAAAAAATAAATCTTTTAGTAGAGGCTACCAGTGCCGATATATTATTGAAACGCATCGAGGAAAAATGGAAAATGCAAGACCATGATAAAGACATGATTGTAATGCATCATGAGTTTGAGTATGGCAGAAAAAATATCAATGCCAAATTATCAAGTACATTAATTGTAGAAGGCGAAGACAAAACGTACACCGCAATGGCAAAAACAGTTGGTTTGCCAATGGCCATTTTTACTAAACTTTTCTTAACTAAGAAATTTAAAAATATTATTGGCGTACAAATTCCTGTATCTAAAGACATTTACAAACCGATTTTAAAAGAGTTGACTCAATACGGCATTGAGTTTAATGAGACCTATTCGGATTAAATAAACTTTTCCAACAATAATTTTTTCAAGTCTTCAATTCCTATTGTGGCAGGCTTTTCTATGTAAGTAACTTCTTGTCGGTTTACTTTAGGTACTTTTTTATCAACGACAATAACTGGCATAAAAGGTGGTAAATAATTTAATATAGATGCAGCTGGATAAACAACCAAACTTGTACCAATTACTACAAACACATCAGCCATATATGCCAAGTTTACTGCTTCTTCCATCAACGGAACGGGTTCTTCAAACCAAACAATATGAGGTCTCAATTGAAAACCATCAGGCGATTTATCACCAACATTTATATCACCTAAAATTGGATAAATAATATCGTCACTTTGTTCGCTTCGCATTTTAAAAATTTCGCCATGCAAATGCAATACGTTTTTAGAACCAGCTCGTTCATGCAAATCATCAATATTTTGTGTGATGATTTGAACATCAAAATATTGCTCTAATTCAGCAATCACTTTATGTGCTTTATTTGGGTTTGCATCTTTAATATTTTGACGTCGTTCATTGTAAAAACGCAAAACCAATTCAGGATTTTTTTGCCAACCTCTTGGCGTTGCCACTTCATGTACATCATAGCCTTCCCATAAGCCATCACTGTCTCTAAACGTTTTTAAACCACTTTCTGCACTAATGCCTGCACCAGTAAAAATGACGAGTTTTTTCATACTACAAACTTAAATACAATTTTAACAATAATCAATCCATAAGTTTATAGATATAGTTTATTTTTGTAAAAATAATATTAAATGAAATTTTATTTCTTAATTATACTGTCCCTTTTTCAATGGGGTTTTTTAATCGCACAAAAACCAACACTCGAAAATAAATATCCTGATTATACTTTTCAAAGTTATCAAATGTCATTTGACCGAGTTAAAAGTGCTATGGCAAAACATGAAGGAAATATAAAAATCATGTTTGAAGAAAAAGGATTAAAATATCCATGTGCAAATATTTTATACCGTGCTTTTAAAGCATCCAATGATTTTGAACTTTGGGGTAGAAACTCAATCGCTGACACATTTGTGCTGGTTAAAAAATATAAAATTTGTGCCCTTTCAGGCATTCTTGGGCCAAAGCGCTATGAAGGCGACAAGCAAGTGCCAGAGGGATTTTATTTCATATCTGACTTCAATCCTAAAAGCAATTATCATTTAGCCATGTTGGTTAATTATCCTAATTATTCTGATTTAATAGAAGGCAATAAAGAACAACCTGGTGGCGATATTTATATTCATGGTGCTTGTATGACCGTGGGCTGTTTACCAATGACAGACCAAATTATTGAAGAAATTTATGTTTTAAGCATGATTTCAAGAATTAATGGTGAGCTCAATATTCCTGTGCAAATTTTCCCAATTAGATACAACCAAAAATCGTTGGATTATATCGGTAAGGAGTATAAAGATGAAGCCAAAAAACAAGCTTTTTGGGTAAATATTAAACGTGCGTATGACTATTTTGAAGCTACGCACAAAACATTGCCTGTAATGTATGATGATAAGGGCGATTATGCCTTTTAAGAAGATCTCATCCTCTTTCCTTCTTTAAAGGAGAAGAATGAATTGACGCTTACGTGTTTTATACTCAATCAAAAATATTAGTTGCACAAAAAAAGTCTTTTGTTGAAAAAACAAAAGACTTTTTTATGGAATTATTTTTCGATTATTATTTCAATTCTTCTAAACAAGTCTTAATTGCATCGAAATTTGGTAAATCTCCAGCACTTTCCAACACCTCAGCGTATTGAATTTTGCCATCTTTGTCTACCAAAAAAGCAGAACGTTTCGAAACGCCTGCCATATCAAATACAAACGTATCATACAAACATTCGTATAATTTTGATACCTCTTTGTTGAAATCAGATAATAAATTGAAATTTAAATTGTTTTCTTTTTTAAATTTATCCAATACAAATAAAGAATCTACACTAATTCCTACAACTTCTGTATTTAACGCATTGTAAGCAGCTAAACTGTCTCTCATGCTACATAATTCATTGGTGCAAACCCCTGTAAAAGCTAATGGAAAAAATAAAATCAAAACATTTTTACCTTGATAATCATTTAATGATATTTTGTTTTTCTCGGTGTTGAACAATGCAAAAGCTGGTGCAACTTGTCCTATTTGAATACTCATGTTTTTAATAATTTTTTCAAAAGTAGTATAGAACTTTATTATTCCCAAACTATTCACATAACAATAAAGTGATGTGCATCTTATTTGAATATTGATTAATATTGTAAAATAAATAAAATAACATAATTTGACAGAGCAAATAATAAATTTAGAAACCATCAATCCAATTGAGTTTTTTGGGGTTAACAACAATAAATTTGATACACTGAAAAAGAAATTTCCCCTATTGAAAATTTTATCTCGGGGTTCATTAATTAAAATTTCGGGCAAGCCAGAAGATGTAAGCGTCGCCTCTGAACGAATTAATTTAATTATACAATATTTAGAAAAAAACGGACACATGTCTGA
This sequence comes from Bacteroidota bacterium, assembly GCA_947461985.1. GTDB lineage: Bacteria > Bacteroidota > Bacteroidia > Chitinophagales > Chitinophagaceae > OLB11. The sequence continues at coordinate 12,099 of CANHNT010000027.1, forward strand.
AAATTATTTTGCTCAATTGCTTGGAGATGATGATGGAAATTTGAACGAAAAAATAACCGAAGAAGCAGGAAATGATGTCATTGTTTTTGGACACAATGGAAAAATAATCAAAGCAAAAACAAGAAATCAAAAACTATTGGTTGCTAGTTCTGATAAAAATGACATCATTTTTGCAGTTGGACCGGCAGGAACAGGAAAAACAT